>JAZDFP010000141.1:0-4659 GCA_043807745.1 Planctomycetota bacterium | reverse complement strand
AACCCACAATTTGAAAAAATAATAGACGACCTTGTTAATGCGAACTATTCGGAGACGACGCAAATAGATAACATAATAAAAACATCTATCACAGCACTTAAAAGTTTACCATCTCAAGACGTTCCAATAAAAAACGATATTATTACTGCAGAAAAACAATTAGAAACTACTAATACTGACATAAAAAACACCATGGGTAAAGATCAGTTCAATATGCTTATAAATAGATTGCCAAGATTTATTTTACATAGCACAACTGCAGATAAGATACCTGATTATGTCCCGCTTGATACTTTTGTAAAAAACCCGGAAAAAGTTTCTAAAGGCATGTATAACCTCTGTCTCGTGGCGGGATTGTTTATGCAAAAACTCTCTGAATTATCTCAAAAACCACTTAGAGACAGAACGAGTTTCCAAGAGCGTTACACCACAGTGGTATCTGGTAATATAAACAAATTCTGGTCACAGGAAGAATATCAAATAATTTTTACAATAGAAAAAGATTACTTATCTATTCTTATAAAAGATGAAACTTATAAGAGTCAACTATCTCCTTCAGAGCGAAGTGACGGATTTCAGTGGCTTTTATCTTTTTATACAACTCTGCGATCTCAAGCAAGTTCTTCGTCTACAAATAGCATAATGTTGTTAGATAACCCGGCATTAGAATTGCATTTAGACGGGCAAAAAGATATAAGACATTTCTTAGAGAACGATGTTGCATCACCAACATCACAGGTTATTTACGTTACACATTCGCCAGGAATGGTTGACCCTTTTAAGATTGAACAAGTAAGAGCGGTTGAATTACTCCCAAATAATGAGGGAACAAAAATATACAACAAAATGCCGAGAAAAGATGGTGAGTTTGATATTCTTCAGCCACTAAGGTCTTATTTGGGTTCGTCAGTCGCGTATTCATTGTTATGCAATAAGTATAATGTTTTAGTAGAAGGCGATTCTGATAAATATATTCTTGAAGGATTTATCCATAAAATAAACCCTGATATATATAATGAAATATGTATCAATGGGCGGTTAGCTGAGGAAGAGAGTTGTTCGTTATCAAAATATTTTCTCAGTTCTGGATATAATTTCATTTGCCTCGTAGATGCTGATAATGGCGGTAGGAATATCAAAAATAACTTGCAAGGATATGGTATTCCCAAAGAAAAAATAATAATTTTATCAGAGGTATTTGCAGATAGGAAAGAGGATTTTGAGATAGAGGATATAGTTGATTCTAATTTATATTATACTGCTGTAAAAAAAGCATTTCCTGAGATTACCTTGCCTTCTCATGATGCAATAGTCGCAAAGAACGGCTCAAAAATTACTAAAAAATATGAGGCGGCTTTTAAGGACATAAATAATGTTGGATTTAATAAAACACGAGTATCTTTAGCTCTTAAAGAGTTATTAAGAAATCAAACTGTATCTGAAGATAAATTAGAGTCATTTAAAGCTTTATTAAATCAAATACTCATAAAATTAAATCATCCAAGCACAGAACAAACTGAACAATCTCAATCTATACCTAAAATATTAGAAGCCGAAAAACTAAAATCTGATAGACCATCACGAAGTAGATCATCAGGAAGAGAACTTAGGGAAAACCCTTAATTCAGAAAATTCCAATAGCAATGCCAAATTTATATAAATAAACATAAGTGGAGTTCGGGGAGTTCGGGGGACACAATACCTAATTATGGAGATGAGTAATGTGTCCCCGGAATTTTCCGGAATTTTAGATAAGTAGGGTATCCCTGGAATTATAGGAGGAAATATGGCAAGATTAATATTATTATTATTGTTATGTGTAATTGTTGGAATTATCGCAATTATTATCGCTGTGGTTAAGATTGCCGTTGGTCAAGTAACTGGCAATAAGAAATTGAAAAATACATCGTTGAAGGTTGAAACTGAATCGGGTATTATAAAGGTTATGGATAAAACAGCGAAAGGAATAGGCTGGATGAAGCAGCAGTGGGAACAATCAAAGAAAAAAGCAGAAGACTCAAACAAGAAAACAATAGATGATGAATGAGATTATTTATGCATAATGCAATATTCTCATGGGTTGGCGGTGGATTGGCATTGGTGCTCCTCTATATCTTGGTTTCCAATACCCTATGGCTTCTATTTGGTTCAAGACTTCTTCAATATCTGCCAGGTGTCGATATTAAAGGAATTACTGGGACCTTTAAGATTGCTACTATGCTTGTTCTATCAGCACTTGGCACTTCGGTTTGGGTATTTAAGCACATTTACTTGTCACTAATTGGGGAAAAAGTAAAACTAGGCTTTAAGGATGAGGTTGGCAAAATGATTCAACGAGGAGCACGAATTGTAGAGAGCAGAAGAAGAATCAACAACCGGTAATTCAGGGGACGCCATCCCATACGGGATAAGAGATTGTAACGTCCCGTTGGGACTTAACAGTCTTTAATACTGAATTATTTCTGGTGGCGCCGTTGGCGCCAGACATCTGTGTAATCTGTGGCTACTTCTTTGTGTCTTTGTGGTGAAAGGAACTCTATGCCCGATAGTTCGACTTCGCTCACTACAAGTAATCAACCCACGGACGAGCAACTTATAGATGCCTATCGCAAGGGCGTCGCCTCTGGCGAACCTCGCCCGAATGGGCGGGAGGCGTCCGCATTGGATGTCCTCTTTAGCCGATACCTTATTCCTCTGCTGTCTTATCTCTTTGGTAAGTCATTCTTTCACAAGGACGAGGATTATCTGTCTGATATCCGACAGCAGATTTTTATGGTCGTCTGTCAGGGAATCAGGGACGGTAAATTCCAATCACGGGGTGCGGGTTCTTTCCGCGCCTGGCTCTGGACTATCGCTGAATTGGAGTGTCTCAATGCAGATAAAAAACGGAGACGCTCAATCGTCCCGGTCTCTCAGGCATTCCCTGACTCTGAGAAACCCTTCCCTGAAGATGAAGTGCTTTTTAAGATAGCGTCTAATGATAGCGATATTGAATATGCCAGAATAAAATTAGCACGGGCTTTTAAGGACAAGAACATTACCCCTGAAGAAATAAAACTACTGCAACTATCCGTCAGGATGAAATACAAAGACATTATCAAGAGGAAAGAGTTTTCTAAATATAAATCTGTTGACTCTCTCAAGGATAAGATTTATAATATAAAGAAGAAAATCAAAGGAGAATAACATATGAATAATAAGAATAATAAGAGGAAAAATCCCTGTGATAAATACCAGCAGGCAATAACCCATTATGTGCTTGACCAGGAGATGGACATCAGCAAAGAAGAGTTATACGGGCATTTAGCACAATGCGAGAAGTGCCAGAAGGATGCCCGTGAATGGCGTGCGACGACTTCTGTCCTTCGTGCCCAAGAATACGACTCCAGACCTGAATCAAAGAAGAGGTTTGAGGAGTTTATGGCTAAATTGCATCAGACGCCGGTCTGTGCTATCACACCAAAGGGCGAGAAGATTATTGATGCCAGATGGGAATTCTGCTCTACCGCCGGTATGGTCTATAACTACCTCAAGAATATCCCTGATAATAAGGCAAGAGTGGATGACCTGGTCAAGGAGTTGGGATTGACCGCCTCTATCAGCGGTATGTCCTGGCTGGTTAGCGAGGACAAATTGGCTATGAGTCTATCAGGTAAGGATGTCTATGCCTTCCTGCACAAAAACAACAAACCTGCCTGAACGGCTTGCCCGCCAGAGGCGGATGAACCAGTCTATAGTCAGGTCTGTTCTGTTAGGGCAAAATTTTTCAAACCCATAGAGCATTAATACCATTCCATAGGTAGAATAATACCTTACCGTAGGTAGGGTAATACGATTCCATAGGTAGAATAACACATTTCCGTAGGTAGAGTAATACTATACCATAGGTAGAATAACACCTTACCATAGGTAGGGTAATACGATACTATAGGTAGAATAACACATTTCCGTAGGTAGGGTAATATGATACCATAGGTAGAATAATACATTTCCGTAGGTAGGGTAATACGATACCATAGATAGAATAATACATTTCCATAGGAAGGGTAATACGATATCATAGGTAGAATAATACCTTTCCGTAGGAAGAGTAATATGATACCATAGGTAGTGTAGGGGGTATCCGGGGGTAGTCAGGGGGGATTAGGGGGGTAGTCTGGGGGGATACCCCCTTCCTGAAATGTATAGTTAATCTTCTTTTCCGCCAGAGGCGTTCCGATACCTTTCGTTCTGACGTTACGTTGGGGGTAGCATCGGAGCGAACTTTTGACTAATAACCACTATAGAATATTATTTGCGATTTATTTCCTCTGCTTTTAATTTAACACCACGCATTTCGTTACCGTTTACTTCACCCATATCTTTACCATTAACAACAATATGATAGGTTTGGTTGGTGTTAACTCCTTCAAAGCGCACGAGAATCGGTTCTGTCCCTCGACTCCGCTCGGGATAAATGGAATGGTGAGCCTGTCGAACCATCCAAACATCAGCGGTTGTGATATCAAAACTGATATTGGTGCCGTCAACTTTGACATTATCTATGGTGCAGGCGTTGAAACCGACGCCGTGTTTGCAATTAAGGTCTATATAAGCGTCTCCCAACTGGTCAACCATCATTTCTACAGAAGTCATAGCGCTTCCCGTTCCCCAATGCAA
>JAZDFP010000140.1:0-2891 GCA_043807745.1 Planctomycetota bacterium | reverse complement strand
CAGCCGCTCTCGGTATCTCTATGATTGTTCATTCTTCCGGTAAGATAGAATCACAGATTAATCATCTGGCATCAGGTGTTATCAAAAGCGAGATTGAGATAACCAAGAATAATCAGCAGACTTTCTATGTTAGGCAGGGATATCTATTTCCACGGTTATGTTTATTGATTTATTCGATTTACTTTTGCATTGCGATAATAATAATCTTTGTTCGAAACATAAGAACAGCCGGTGATTGGATATACTCCTGATTGCATATCCGCTCTGACCGCCCGCCTGAATGATCTTCACCCGCCAAACGGCTTGGTCGAGCTGAGGTTGGGTAGGGTCATTTTCTAAATAATATATCCTTATTTAACAAAATAAATGACTTGTCTGTAGCAGGTAATTTCCCTAGACTTAGATAAAGACTTCTTTTAGATGGCAGGAAGATTAGACATTGAATAGAATCCTCTAATGCTATAGAATTCATAATAGATTTCATTTGGTCGGTAGTTACTTTAGTTTCTGATGCGGATAGTAATAATTCTATACCCCATTCGTTTTGCGATATTTTCGTATAACTCATTTCCTCTATAAAGAAATAGTTGGTAGCAAAGAGGATGCCTTTGTCAGGTAGTCGATAACAGACTTGACTTGGAGAATACTCAACAACTTTCGCAGTTTTTTCGTCACAGAGAATAAGATTGCCGGGAGTAATTCTTTCGGATTTTTCAATAATTTGTGATGCTTCTTCTATATTAGAGGCGTTTTCAAGTATCTCACGATTGATTAGCGCAGATGGCAGTCCTTTAGAGGCAGGGTTGTCTTTGGCATTTGAGACAAGGATATTTCCTAAACATAAACCGGATTCATTTATTCCCGTAAAACAACCTATCATTCCCGGGAATGTTACTGAAGCAAAAGATTTTTTTCCTTTGATATGATAAACAACTACTAACTGAATATCCGGAGGTGTTATCGGGTTATTAAACAAATTAATGTTCCCTCCAAATATAGGCGTGTCTTCGACTGATTTTGATTCGCAAGCCACGACACCGCTTAAAAATACATTGTAAAAATTGGGAATAATATTTATTATCAACAAAGTTTCATAATCTATACCGGATGCCTTAGCAATTGCTTGCATTTCCGTCCGAATATCCGATGGCAGGTAGTCTTCTATATTTTTTGATATGCGGAGCATATTATTCATAGTAGTATCATTAGCGATATCTGAGAATTTTAAGTAAGACGGTATATTTTTAAGAATATCCTTCAGGATAGTTCCATACTGGGTGCCGATTTCTTCCGGAGTTCCAGATAGTTGCAATAAAGTAACTCCATTTACTATGGTGAGCGAGGCATTTCCATGCGTTTGCTCTGATTTCAGTGCCAGGCTCATTGTATTAATAAGGTTATTATGTATCTTTAAGTAATCTGTATCAACCCATCGAAAAGAAGATGATAAGCCACGAGCAGTATGATTAACAAGATTATCAAACCATTTGATATCAGAGACTCTTGGTTGGCGTTTGAATTCCTCTATTATTTTGTCTATCTTTTTCGTTGAGCCTTTAACAAAAACTGCTGTTCTACCCGTTTTTAAATCCTTGATACTAAAAATATCCTCAGAATCAATAATAGGAAAAGAGTTAGGAAGGCATTTAACAAAACCGCGTGGTAAGCAATCTATAGAATATTCCGATTTATCAATATAGGGCATATACTCATCGAACTTACGATTTTGCTTCCAAATTAATCTGCCTTCAATAATACATGGTTTGTTTTCTTTTAATGGGTCTGATTGTAGATTCAAGTCATCTTTAAGAACAAATTGAAATCCATCTTCCTTAAAAAGTGATTTAAACCAATTGATATCAGAGACTCTTGGCTCACGGGATAATTCCTCAATTATTTCTTCTATTTTATTTGCAGAACCCTTAGCAAACACCGCTGTCTTGCCTTTTTTTGTATCCTTAATAGTAATAACCGCATCAGAAGGAACGCTGACGCATGAATTTTTGATACCTTTAATCGGACCTTTTAAACATGATAGTACGCAAACCATATCTCCTTTTTCGCTAAAATAAGGGACATGGAAATGGGGTAGGCTATTGCCGATAAATTTGGCCCACAGTTCACCTTCAATAATACATGGATTGCCCTCGTTAATTTGTTCTAATAATTTTCCCGCCCTGAAACGAATCTCAGGGTCTTTATTATTTAATGCCTCTTTTAACCATGGTTCAACATCTTTTCCCATCTCAATTATTCTTTTTTGCGCCGATTCTCTTATTTGCCAATCATCATTCCCTAAATTCTCGATTAATTCTTTAATTTCTTTTATCTGAGATTCTGTTAATTTAATGGAGTTTTTTATTTCCTCAGCCCAAAGTCCTAATGCCCCTAATAAAAGACATCCTAATAATAATTTAATTAAGCTATAATTTTTAATCATTACTAAAGGAATAAGATGATTAATCTAATAAAATTTGTTTAATCAGTTTGCTATGTGATTCAGATTTTTATTCCCATTCAATAGTAGATGGTGGTTTGGAAGTTATATCAAAAACGACACGGTTTATTCCCTTGACTTCGTTAGTAATTCGCGATGAAATTTGAGATATAACATCATAAGGTATTCTTGACCAATCGGCTGTCATTCCGTCAATGCTTTCCACAATCCGTAAGGCGATCGTATATTCATAAGAGCGTTCATCACCCATGACGCCTACAGAAGAAACAGGAAGCAGGACCGCAAAATATTGCCAGAGGGTTTTCCGCAGTTCGTTTTTTTCTATTTCTTCTGTGACAATTGTATCAGCATTGCGCAGGACTTCCAGGCGTTCTTCAGTAATAAACCCTACCACACGAACCCCTAAACCGGGACCCGGAAACGGCTGGCGCTG
>JAZDFP010000139.1:0-6638 GCA_043807745.1 Planctomycetota bacterium | reverse complement strand
AGAAGAAGGCAAACGGAAGGGCAAATTAACATATGATGAAATTAATAAAGTCCTGCCGTCAGAAACGGCCTTTCCCGAAGAACTTGATAAGCTATTAGTTCTTTTGTCTGATTTGGGTATTGAGTTGGTGGAAGAATCTCAAGAATCTGAGAAAGAAGAACGAGAGGGACATTAGGAACAAGAAGAGCCGGAGTTAAAGATAGGTATAGAGAAGGAAAAATTAGATGACCCGGTGCGGTTGTATCTTAAGCAGATGGCGGCGATACCGTTGCTTTCTCGCACCGACGAATTAATGCTGGCAAAAAAGATTGAACAAGCCCGTCATCGTTTCCGTGAGAAAGTGGAAGAATCACCTGTGGCGGTATTGGAATCCATTAATTTATTGGAAGATGTCCGTAATGGTAATATTGCTCTTGACCGTACTTTGCGAGGTGATAATGAGATAGACTTAAGCAAACGCAAGATAATCCGCCATTTACCCCGTATCATCAGTCAACTCAAACGATTATTAAATAGCAATAAAGAAGATTATATAAGTCTTACAACCAATAAGCTTCCAGCTAAAATTAAGGATAAAACTAAACGTAAAATTTCAGCCAGACAGAAGAAATGGATTGGTATTTTAGAATCTCTTAATATACAGGTACGGAGAATCAAACCGATTGCCAACCGCTTAAAAGATATTTATAAACAATGGAATCTGGCAGAGAAAGAAATATCGTCTCTGCGAAAAAAATCAGCAAATCGTCTGAGGCGTAAGGAATTAGAAAATAAGTTCTCTGATTTTAGATTACTTCTGATGGAAGAATTTTTGACTTTAAAGACCCGAGTAAAAGAACTTGAACGACGGTATAATGAATATGAAAAATATAAGCGCAAACTTTCGGCGAGTAATTTAAGACTTGTAGTAAGTATTGCCAAGCAATATCGCAATCGCGGCATGGGATTTCTGGATTTGGTCCAAGAAGGTAACACGGGTTTAATGCGGGCAGTTGAAAAATATGACTACACGCGCGGATATCGGTTTTCGACATATGCGACCTGCTGGATTCGACAGGCGATTACCAGGGCTATTGCAGACCAATCGCGGACTATAAGAATTCCGGTTCATATGGTGGAAACTATGCGAAGACTCAAATCAGCCGCCAAAGAAATCATGCAGGAAAAAGGAAGAAAACCTGCAATTGAAGAAATTGCACTGCTTTCTGATGTGTCTCTCGATGAAGCAAAAAGAATTTATCGGATAATTAGACAGCCGGTTTCTATTGACCGCCCGGTTAAAAGCGGAGAAGACACGGAATTCAGCGATTTTATTGAAGATACTTCAGTTCAATCACCGGTTAAACTTGCGACGCATGAGATGCTCAGGGAAAAACTTAGAATAGTTCTTCATTCTTTGCCTTTTCGCGAACGGGAAATCGTTAAGCTTAGATACGGTATCGGAGCTGGTTATTCGTATACTCTGGAAGAAATCGGTAAAATATTTAAGATTACCCGGGAAAGAGTCAGGCAAATTGAAGAAAAAGCCTTAAAAAAATTAAGACATCCTACAAAAATCAGAAAACTAGAAAGTTTTATGGAAGGGGTTAAGAAAATTTAAATGAACAATCAAATTATTGAAAAACTCAAAGAACTGCAGGAAATAGACCTTAAAATAAATCAGCTCAATAAATTATGCGTTGAAAAATCTGCTACGATTGATAAAAAACGAGATGAAATCATGATATTACAGCAAATAGTTAATGGAAAAAAAGATAAGGCCAAACAATTAAAAATAGAAATAGACAAAAAGGATTTGGACCTGAAAAGCAACGAGGAAAAGACTAATAAATTAACTATCCAGTTAAATACTATCCGTACCAACAAAGAATACTCTATTATTACTAATGCAATTAACTCAATCAAAGCAGATAATGATGTGATAGAAGATGTCCTTTTGAATTTCTTTAATCAAAACGATATGATACAAAAAGAGATGAGAGATTTAGAAACCAAAATAAAAGAAAAGAATGATGAAATAAATTCATTATCCGTCGTGATTAATGATGAAATTGACCAGATTAAAAAGGAAATCGATAATACTTGCCAAATCCGCACCAAGAACATAGAACAAATAGATAGTGAGGCATTGAATAAATACGAAAAAATCATGCATAGTAAACCGGATTTAACCGCATTAGCCAAAGTAGTTG
Source organism: Planctomycetota bacterium (assembly GCA_043807745.1). GTDB lineage: Bacteria > Planctomycetota > MHYJ01 > JACQXL01 > JACQXL01 > JAZDFP01. The sequence continues at coordinate 4,446 of JAZDFP010000139.1, read as the reverse complement.
ACTTCACCTGCGGGAGTTGTTATATGGATGTACCCCGACAGCAGGTCAATGAAATTCTCCGCGGCAAACAAATGGTTTGCTGTAAGTCATGCTCACGTATCCTTTATATTAATCTTACTGATGGGCCACAAGAAAATAATGTTTGAACCAGGCCACATTATTTAATCGGTTCCGCATAGTTAACTAAAATGGTAAAATTTTCTAACATTTCCAAATTATGGAACATTGGCAAACAAGAGGATACGACAAAAGATAAAAAGGCAGAAAAACCACCTGATAGCAACTTGAGAATTCCAACTGTGTCTCAAGCCCGGGAGATAGAAATTGGGAACGATTCGTCAGTGAAAAACATTCCTCAGAAATCAGTAAAACCTATCAAATATGCTAATATAGCGCAAATCTCAACGCCGTCTCAGGATTCTCAAAATGAAGTTGATACTGCTAAAAGTAGTATGGAAACGCTGGTGTTTAAAGATATTGCACCCACCAAACTAAAAGAACCTGAAGATACAACCATTGCTTCCAAGAAGGAAGAGATTACTCCGGAGAAACCTGTGCTACTTGATTTGTCAAGAGTAAGTAACCAAGATGACAAAGGTATATCGGACGCTTTGGTGTTTTACGACAAATTATATGCAATGAATCAGCACAGGCTTAATGTGATTAATAATAAACTTCCGCCGACTGATATCAATATCAAGGAAATCATGCAACTTATTAAAGAAATAGTTGTCTCAATTCAGGGTAATCCGACTCTTATAGATTTAACTCACCGTGAATCAAAAGAAACTTATCCGATTTCACATCAGGTTAATGTTACGTTAATATCATTGATAATCGGACACGGATTGGGTTATAGCCGAATGCGACTGGAAGAATTAGGCTTGGCTGCCTTTTTCCATGATATCGGTATGCAGGAATTACTTTTCCTAGTTGATAAGAAAGAAAAACTATCTGTTGACGAATATGAACTCGTTCGCAATCATATCAAAATCGGCATCCAGATTCTTCAACAGATTCCTGAACTGCCCACTTTTGTAATAGATGTATGTTACAAACATCTTGAACGTCTTAGCGGGTCTGATTATCTGGGTATACAAGAAGGTACTATCCATGAATATGTCCAGATTATCGGATTGGCTGACACTTTTGAATCATTGAGTCATAACCGTTCGCACCGGACGGCTAAAACGGTTCAAATGACATTAAGGGAATTGACTGAAATGACGGACACGGAGTTCTCCAAAAAGGCACTTAAGATATTGATTAGAAAAATCGGAATATATCCGGTCGGCACATTCGTCTTGCTTAATACTCAGGAAGTTGCTGAAGTAATAAAGAATAACGAAAAATTCCCTTTAAGACCGACAGTTAAAATAGTTTATACATCAGGTGATAAACCGCCTTCATCAAAGACTCTTGACCTTTTAGCAAATCAATGTTTCTATATTACTGCAACGTTAACAAAAGAAGAAGCATTATCAAAAGCCGTAACCAATACTCCAGATGGAACAAATTTTAGTTGTTGAACGTAATAAATTATTAGAAGGCAAACCTCTTTTATATGGATTTCACAATCAGAATTTAGAGGAATTATTAGAGAATATTTACCACTTTGGTTATTTTATAGACCGTCCTGATGCCGAAAATAATCCCTCACTCAAACAGGTAATTCCATACCTTTTGATCTCACATAGAAACAACACAGCCAATGAGCATAAATTATTCCTGGTCCAGCGTCTGGCCACCCAGACCGAGAAACGATTACATAATAAATATTCTATCGGAATCGGAGGACATATCAACCCTGTAGTTACTGCAAAATCTAATCCATTACCTGTAGAAGATGTCATCAAAAGCGGATTAGAACGGGAACTGCACGAGGAACTTGAAGTTTCTACACCGTACCAATATAAACTTATCGGTTATCTTAATGATGATACTAACTCAGTAGGGCAGGTGCATTTGGGATTGGTCTTTCAGGTTATGGTCAACGATGAGAATGGGATTGAGGTGGCTGAAAAGGATTTAATGATTGGAAAATTCGTAAATATCAAAGAGATTGAAAAATACTTCCCATTATTGGAATCCTGGTCCCAGATAGTCTATAAAGATTTTGTAAAAGTGAAAATCTTGGACATTGACTAAAATTACCCAGATTTTCTCAACTACAAAGGCACAAAGATTATTACACGAAGGAATAACATTCTAATATTTATGTGGTATTTGCTTTGCTTTGATTAACACTTAATACCTGACGAACCAATACTGCTAAAATCAAAGCAATACCAAATACGGTAACAATAGAAGCACCCGACGGCAAATCCCAGACCCCGGAAAAGTATAATCCAATGATACTGACAATCGTGCCGATAATCCAGCCGATAATCAATCGTTTCAGGATGTTATCTGTAAATAGCATAGCACATACAGACGGCACAATAAAATAACTGAATACCAAGAGAACTCCGGCAATCTCAACTGATATAGTAACTACGATGCCAAATGTTATATAAAATAGGAAATCCCACCAGCGTATAGATAATCCTTGATTGTATGCCTCTTTGATATTGGTTGAAATGAGCAGGAATTTCTTGCGGAATAGATAATGAAAAATTCCTATCACTAAATACAAGAGGAATATCTTTAAGATTGATGTAGGTGTAACATAAAGCAATCCGCCGACCAGCATTGATTTAATTGCTTCACCACCGTGCGGCGAACGGTCAAGAATCAAGATGGTCATAGCCGAAGTTACGGCAAAGACAATGCCGATAATCGCCTCCTGAGGCATCTTTTCTTCCCGTGCCCGGCTCAAGGCAAAAATCGCAGCACCTATAAACGTAAATGACAGCGAAATAATAAAGGCCATCTGGTCGCCCAATTCATAACCGAGTAAAACAGCAAAGGCACTGCCTAATGATGCCATCTGCGCCAATGCCAAATCTACAAAGATAACACCACGGCTAACAATATGCAAACCTAAATAGCAATGAATACCTGTCAGAATCAGACAGGCAAGAAATGCCCACTGCAAAATCGGTATCATTTCTAACATAATAGTTTCTCCTTATTTTATTGCTTCTAATAATTTATTTATGAGATTATCTATAAGTGCTATATAGTCTTTTGCAGAATCTTCGCCACCTACTGATAAAGCCGCCATTACAACCTTGGCGTTGGTCTTGCCGGCAACAAAATCAGATGAATCGCGCGGATAAAATGATTCGGTTAAAATCACCTTCGTATGTTCTGATTTCATCTTTTCAATTAAATCCTTAAGATGTGCCGGTCCTGGCGGGATCCCCGGCTTGGGCTCTAATTCCCCTGACTCTACCAAACCGAACCGATTGAGGAAATATGTCCAAGAACGATGAAAAATAACAATCTTCATCCCGCGTAATGGCTTAGCCTTTAATTCCCAGCCACCCAACTGAAGTAGTTGTTCGTTTTTAGTGGTTCGTTGTTCATTTGTCTGGCTGATGAAATCATACAATTTACCAGCCAGTTCTAATTCCCAGAGTTTATCGCCGCCAATTTGCTTGACCAATTCTACACCGAACATCGCCTCATCAATACGTTTGACAAATCCGAGACAATTATTCTTATATTCCTCGCTATGTGAAGGGTCTACCTTCTGGAGTCTATTGAAAATATTCTGTGCTATAATCCGTGCATTGTATGGGTCAGACCAATAATGTGGATTACCGAATGGATGCACATCGCCCATTGAGCGGTCAATTTTACCGGTCGGCACTTCCCTTAATAATACGTCTTCGGATACCTCCAGATAGCCATCCATGCCGGGTTTAATCTTGGAATTACGAGAACCCTCAATAATAAGCGGTTCATACCCCACTTCTAATTCTAAACCAATAATAATAAACAAATCCGCCTTACGGGCATTGGCAATGATACTCGGTTTGGCTTCAGCAAAATGTGGGTCCTGATTCCCAGAACAAATGCTTGTAACATTGACATACTTACCGCCGATTTCCTCGGTAATGGACTTCAGGTCGGAAGTCGTTGTTAGGACATTAAGTTTAGTCTCGGCCGCACCAGCAGGTAGAATCATCGCACTTAACAGCAATGATATAAAAAATAGTTTATTCATAAAATACTCCTTTATCCGTGTTTATCTGTGGATTAAAATTTATGAGCGCCGTGTTTGCCCAGCGAAATCTGTAGTTGCAGGAATATCTGCGTAACATTTTCAGAACCATTGGTAGTTTCATAATTACCGTTGGAAATCTGCAGTCGTAGATACGAAAACTCGCTTGGGCGAAAGGTTAATGATAATGATGCTTTGTTGCTGTCACCAAACGAGTCTGAATTGCCATTGGGCAAACGACTCTTATTAAGTAGTCCAACCTGTTCCCAGCGTAAGCCGGACTGCCAGCGTGGTAAAAATCCGTATGTCGCCTGAAGATAATAACCATCCTGCTG
>JAZDFP010000138.1:0-2409 GCA_043807745.1 Planctomycetota bacterium | reverse complement strand
AATCATTCCTTCTATCTTGACATCATCAATAGTCACATAAACATCAAGGTCACCAGCTAAAACTGGAGTAGCCGAAACTTCAATAGTTAAATCAGCGTTAATATCATCTTTTAACTTATTGGCGGCCGGGGCCTCATTAGCAAAATGACATTCGTCAATAACTAAAATTATTTTCCTGCCTTCTTCTCTGGTTTTTACCAGAACATTAGACAGGTTATTATCTCTTTCATTATCTCGGATATAAATATTGTCTTCGCGGTTAATGCTTTCCCAGTTAAAGAACAGAATCTCGTTCTCGCCGATTCTAATATCGTCCAAATCCTCAAAGAATGAGCATTTCAGGGCGCGGGTATCCTCAAAATATGCCTCCAGTTTATTCCGGCTCTGCTCGTGTAATTGTCTCGGCGCAGTCCAGATAAATGATAATGTCTTTTTAACCTCGCGGTCATCCACTAATCGCTTAAGGAACTCCGCCATCATAATGGTCTTACCCGAACCGGTCGGTGCCTTAAAGACCAGTTTCTTACTGCCGGTGTAACCAAGCAGTTTCTTGGACTTGATCAGCAAATCCTTAATGGCTATTTCCTGATAATCTTTTAATTGCATAAAGTTTCTTTATATTTCTATCAGCCAATTTCTCGCACCAGTGGTGCAAGTTTTATAATACCTATTGCTATATTATTCTTCAATGATATAGTATCCACCGGTTTTTTTACTGCCTTTTCTTTCAATCAGACTTTTTTGTATCAGTGCTTTTACCTGTCGTTCAATTGTTTTTATCGGTCTGTTATTAAGTAATACCAAAGTATCCTTTGCCTTTATACCGGGCTTTTGCCTGATTATTGCCAGCAATGATTTTAATCCCTCATTTAATCCCTCATTTATACCCTCATTTATACCCTCAAACTTTTTCCCTAATTTGCCGGCGACTTTCACTTTCCTCTTAAACACCGTAATAAAATGCCTGCCTACTTCCTTGAAATCAGTCTCCGGCTCTTTTGATAATATCAATTTAATCCCCCGTCCCCATTTCTCTATAAAATGCACCCGGTGGAATAATTCCGCAATCAGTTCATTGCGTCGCTCCGAAATCATCTCATGCTTTATTTGTTCAATAGTCAAACCGCCGTAAAGCAATCCGGGATTTCTGATTTCCACTCTGTCCTTAAAAACGGCAATATTGACCGAATCATATTCGTAATAATCACGATGGCAAAAGGCATTAATGATTGCCTCGCGGAATGCCTCTTTATCTATCTCCGGAACATCTACCCTTCGTAAACCGTCCAACTTCATTCCGATATGGATATTCTTCAGGATATATTCCTGTGCCTGTTCAACGAGATAAAACAAATCACCTTCAAAATCCTGCATATCTATAGTGAAAGAGGTATCGGTCGTGCCGAAGACCGCGCATCTGAGCCGGGCATTCGGGAAAAAGGTCTGCGGTTTCTTGCCGAATAGGATCACCGCCGCGTTAAGCAACTTGCCGTCCGTGATAAGTTTAAGTTTGGTAAGTGCATTATTAGGATTATCGTATCTCAATCCGGCTATCTTCAGGAACGATTTTAGTTTAGCCGAACTGATATCTGTTAGTTTCGCCTCTTTACAGACCTGCGTATCCCATCTTAATTTATCCTTATTCTTCCGAATGATTAAGTTTTCCAATTCCTTAGCCGAGAGTTTCCTATCCTCATCGCCCACCCTGATATAAGCCCGTCCGTAAGCAAAATAGGGAATCTCCGAGCCGGTGAATCTAACCGCAATGCAGGTTTTACCCTGTATCTTTTCCGTGGTAATCTTAGGGAAAATCTTGGGCTCAATATTATCAGCGATTGACTGGGAAATATCTCTGAGCGTTTCCTTGCCAACAATCTGCCCGACGACCGTCCCGTCATTCTTAATCCCAAAATACACCTCGCCCTTTTGATGCTTATTAAGGATTGCGGAGATGGAAATAACGGCTTCTTTTAATTCGGCAGTGGACTTCTTCAATTCCACGGTCTCGGATTCCTGATAATCTTTTAATTGCATACTATTTTTTACCCATATATGTTACCATCACTTGTAACTATTAATACTTTAGACTTATACGCCGTTCCCATTTCTTTTCTGAATTTCTCAACTTCTTCCCCAAACCACTCTTTAGCGTATTGCAAGTCGTTAGTAATAGCAATAACTATCCTTTTGCAGTTTTTGGGAATCTGAGAAAATCCGTCCACTATTTTATCCTTTAACTTATTTAATACTAATTCGGCGTTTAATTCATAAAACAAATCGGAATCTATCCTTTTTTGTCCTTTAAAATCAGGACCTCTTATCAATTCTAACTCAACGCCATATTCTTCACCATTCTTTGTGCAACTAAAATCATGCTGAGTCTTCAAATAAGTAATATTTGCATATCCT
>JAZDFP010000137.1:0-4180 GCA_043807745.1 Planctomycetota bacterium | reverse complement strand
AGTAAAAGGCGCGGGTGGGAGTTGCACCCACGCATTACGGTTTTGCAGACCGCTCCCTTGCTACTTGGGTACCGCGCCATCCGAGTATTTTTATAATTTTAAAATCAATGTTTCCGTTGACGAGGTATCTTACCTATTCTTGTTATATGTTTTGCAAGTTTTGCAGGTGATATATCTGTTTGTTCTCTTGGCTTCAGGTTCCTGACAGCTGTTCTATCAAAATATGTTTCGCCTAAATCATTAGCTCCACTATGAAGACTTTTGATAGCATTATCTAACCCCACACGAAACCAATTTGCCTGGATATTTCTAATAGTATCGCCAAAAAAGATACGACTAATAGCAGCGATTTTAACTATTTGTTGTTCTCCACCAAAGTAATCCTCTCGTTTACCTCGTTTTAAAAGATTTTCTAAAAGAGGTAATTTTTTATGATGTTCACCAAAAGGCATTGGCGTAAATTCAATAAACCCTTGCGTATGTTTTTGAATATCTCTTAATATCTCAAGATGTTCGGCAATATGAATTTCATTCTCTAAATGACCAAATAACATCGTTGCTGATGTCTTGATACCTAAATTATGAGTGGTTTTAATAATATCAACCCATTCAGCAGTTTTTATCTTATCCGGGCATATCTTTTTGCGCAATTTATCATTAAGAATATCAGCATCTGCACCATGCATAGAATGCAATCCTTTTTCTTTAAATTTCTTAAGGACTTCGACTATGGTTTGCCTGGAGCGTTTAGCCATAAAAGATATTTCTAACGGAGAAAAAGCTCTGATACGAATAGAAGGATATTTTTTAGAAATCTGTTTTAGCATTTCTGTATAATCTGAAAATGGTAAAGCAGGATTGACACCGCCAAAAATAGAAACTTCGTTTATATTAGGTGTTTCCGATATTTTCTTGAGAATATCATCTATACTTAAAGTGAAACTGCCCGACTCTTTCTTCTTACGATAAAACGAACAATATCGGCAACTATAACGACAAATATTCGTGTAACTTATATGTTTACCATGAGTAAAGCTAACCACATCATGATGGATTTTCTTATTAATTATATTAGCCGTTTCGTGGATTTCTTGGGCAAAAGATGGATAACTTTGCATTAAAATAATACTTTCAATCGGACTGATTTCGCGTCCTTCCAAGGATGATTTAAGAATAATTTTAGGATTCAACATATTTTTATCCCTTCAAATAAATTTACGAATTTATCAGTAATATTTTCATGATAAAATGGTTTATCAGGAAAGATTTCATCATCAAATCCATGCCAATCTGAACCGGCAGTAACAAAAAGATTATATTTTTCAGCCGTTTCGCAGTAATAATCACTTAAACTGCGTGTTTTACGATAGTTAAAAGCTTCAATACCTTGCAAGCCCCATTCCTTAAATACAGGCAAGAACTCATCAAATAATTTACGAGGCGGATGCGCCCAGACACTTATTCCTTTATTCTCCTGAATAATTTCAATAGCATCTTTGACCGGAGTCAGCAGTTGAGGAATAATATTGAGGCCATCCTTTAAATATAACGTAAATGATTCTTTGATAGAAGTTGCATAACCTCTGGCTACCAGCAAATTCGCCAGATGATTACGTCCTATACTTTCTCCTTTATTGAATTCTTTTAATTCATCAAATGATAAGTTAATATTATGTTTTCGTAAGTTTTTTATCCCTTCACTTATTCTATTGACTCTTTCGTTTTTAATTAGATTCAGAAAATCCTGCAATTTGTCAGATGTCCCATTCTTGAAATATCCCAATATGTGAATTTCAGTATCACGATAATTAGCCGTGATTTCTACACCATGAATTATGTTCAGATACTTTTTTATTTCTTTTGCATCTATTAACTGATAAGCAGCATCTGTGTCGTGGTCTGTAAAAGAAATTATTTCCAATCCATTATTTATAGCTCTTTTAACTACATCTGTCGGTGAATAGATACCATCAGAACAGGTAGTATGCAAATGTAAATCTATTCTCATGTTAGATTAATATATTATAACATTTATATAAGATATGTCAAGATGAAAATTAAAATATTAGTTATTATACCTCTCAGAATGACTGCGGTCATCTGGTGTTATTCTCGTGGTTAAATAGTGACCTGCGATGTTATACCTAACGTATCCTATTTAATAGTATCCCGTAAGGGACAATAATTTAACTTGACTTCCGTTCAACTATCCGTATAATACTTCCTTTTCGTATTTTAGGTTGAACTGGCTAACAGTATTATAGAAAGGTATTTGATGACTCGATTACTTAATCTCAACAAGGTGCGTAACCTGGGCATAATGGCACATATTGATGCCGGCAAGACTACTTTAACCGAACGTATTATATTCTTTACCGGCAAATCACATAAGATAGGCGAGGTGCATAATGGCCAGGCGCAAATGGATTGGATGAAACAGGAGCAGGAACGGGGTATTACCATCACTTCCGCTGCCACCACTTGTTATTGGAAGGACCACCGCATAAATATTATTGATACCCCTGGCCATGTTGATTTCACGGTTGAGGTTGAACGCAGTCTGCGCGTGCTGGACGGTGCAATTGCTGTTTTTTGTGCTGTGGGCGGTGTAGAACCGCAATCGGAAGCCGTCTGGCGCCAGTCCCAGAAATACAATGTTCCCAAAATCGCCTTTATAAATAAAATGGACCGTATCGGCGCTGACTTCTTCGGCGTCCTGAAAACCATTGAAGACAATCTTAAAGCCAATGTCATTCCTTTACAGATTCCCATCGGAGTTGAGAATAATTTCCATGGCGTGGTTGACCTGCTGGATATGAAAGCATATATCCATGAGGACGATTCAGCCGACAAGGAATGCCACGTTGAAGATATCCCGCCTGATTATCTTGAGTCTGCCAAAAAATATCGTCGCATCATAGTGGAAAAAACCATTGAGATGGACGATTCGCTTATGGAAAAATATTTAGAATCCGAAGACCTGATTACTGCCGAAGAACTTATTACTGCCATCCGCAAAGGGACTATCGCCAATAAGGTCGTGCCGGTCCTCTGCGGCAGTGCTTTTAAGAACAAAGGCGTGCGCAAACTGCTGGATGCGGTCAATATGTTCCTGCCTTCGCCGTTAGACATGCCACCGGTCAAGGGGCATAACCCGGACGATGCCGAGAAGACCATAATGCGTCGGGCTGATGATGATGAGCCGTTTTCCGCCCTTGCCTTCAAGGTTCAGTCCGACCCACATACGAATAAGTTGGTCTATTTACGCGTCTATTCAGGCCGGCTCAAAGCCGGTTCGTCTGTCCTTAACGTCGCCAAGGGATGCAAGGAACGGATGGACCGTATTCTCCAGATGCACGCCAACGAGCGCGAGATACGTTCCGATATTTCTACCGGCGATATTGTCGCTGCGGTCGGGCTTGACCGGACCACCACCGGAGATACGCTCTGCGATTTTGAACATCCTATACTTTTGGAGGCAATAGAATTTCCGGCGCCGGTTATGTCCATCAGTATCAAGACCACGAATCAGGGCGATAAGGACAGGTTAGGCAAGGCGCTTAACCGGCTGGCTGAAGAAGACCCGACCTTTATTGTGCACGTTGACCAGGAAACCGGAGAGACCATTCTTTCCGGGATGGGTGAATTACATCTTGAAATCATCGTGGACCGGCTGAAGCATGAATTTAATGTAGAAGCCCAGTCTGGTGCGCCCAAGGTCGCTTATAAAGAGACGATAATGAAACAGAGCAAAGAGACTTATAAGCATGTAAAACAAACCGGTGGGCACGGTCAATATGCGCACGTGGAACTGGTTATTTCACCGTCCCAACCCGGTCAAGGGTTTGAATTTGAAAGCAGTATTTACGGCGGCGCTATCCCCCGTGAATATATTCCCTCTATTGAAAAAGGTGTTATTGAAGCAATGCAGAAAGGCGTTCTTGCCGGGTTTCCGGTGGTTGATGTTAAGGTGGAATTAGTGGACGGCTCATTTCACGAGGTTGATTCATCGGAAATTGCATTCAGGACTGCCGCCCGGGAATGTTTTAACCAGGCATTCAGGAAAGCAGTGCCGGTCTTACTTGAACCCTATATGTCTCTGGAAGTTACCACGCCTGATGAATATATGGGCGGTATTGTCGGTCATATTTGTTCCAGACGCGGCAAGGTTTTAGCCGTG
>JAZDFP010000136.1:0-6796 GCA_043807745.1 Planctomycetota bacterium | reverse complement strand
ACCCAGCATATCGTATAATGACACCCAGTATATCGTATAATGACACCCAGCATATCGTATAATGACACCCAGCATATCGTATAATGACACCCAGCATATCGTATAATGACACCCAGTATATCGTATAATGACACCCAGCATATCGTATAATGACACCCGGTATATCGTATAATGACACCCAGCATATCGTAAGATGACACCCCTCAAATCCCATTATTTATATAACCTGATAAGAGAAATTTCGGGGGACACCATACTGAATGGAGGTGAGTTCTCTTCACCCGGCGGGCAGGAAGGCGGATAAATAAGATGTCTACGGAATTGCTTACCTGCTATTTTAACGAGTTTAAGATATCTTTAGCCCTAGCACGAACTGAACTGTCTTTAGTAGTGTCAATAATTTCCTGAATCATAGATAATGCTTTATCTTTTGCATTAGTATAAAACAAAGCTGTCGCTTTCTCTAAAATTCCTCGCTCCATCCATTCATCAAATTTATCATTAGGAAATATCTCGAATAAATTATCAATAATCTGGATAGACTGGTTATATTTTTGGGTAGCATTAGCTATCATTGCTAAACGGGTATACCCTTGTTGAATTATATCTCTTTGGTCCTCTATGATTTCAGCTTTTTCTTTTTTACTCTTGTCGGGATCTTTCATAGCTGAATCATACAAACTAGAAGAAATTAGGAAATATTTTTTAGCAAAGAGATAATTATCTAGTTCCATATAACATATTCCCACATAGTTAGCCGCTTCATAAGAACTTATTTGCTCACCGTATCTCGTTATAAGTTTATTCAATATTTTAATAGATTCTTGAAGGTATTTTTTACGATTTTCTTCCGTTTTACCATAGAGAATTCCCCAGTAATAATAGTCTATTCCTTGAAAATATAAGGCTTTGCTAACAATATTTTCTATTTCTTCTTTTTTTAATGGATCATTATCATTGTCTAATAATATTTTTTGATAATATAAAATCATTTCTGACAGATATTCTGAAGCCTGTTTAAAAGCTGTTTCTGATTGCTGAATTAAGTTTTGTCTTTTTATAGGATTTGTTTCCAGTTTAAGCTGATATGAGTTAGAAAATCCCTTATTAATTATAAGAAGTTCTGCCACCTCAAATTTAGCATCTACCAATCTAACGTAATCTTTATTTTCCGCAATAAATTTATAGAGAATGTCAAGCGCCTCATCGTTTAATTTTGAGCGTTTTTCAATATCTCTTTCAACTCCAGCTTGAGTTTTTTTTAATCTTCCCCATAACAAATAGGAACGCTGGTAAATTTCCTTGGAAAAGGGCTTATTTTTGATATTCAGAACAATTTCTTCGGCAATATCAAAGAAGTTAAATTTACCCGTAGAAGAAGCTTCGATTAATTTTTCCGTAAAATCAAGGTCTGCTTCCTGCTGTTGTTTTTCATTTAACTCTGGGTTGGTACTTTCGTTTGACTTAGTCTCTGTAACAGGCAGGTTTGGGTTCGTCTTAGTGTAATAATAAATATTTATTATCAGGCACACTAAGACCAAGATAGTTATACCCGCAATTATAAATGTTAGTTTTTTTATATTCACAATCTTTCTTCCTCGTGGGACACATTCAATTCCGAATTCCGGGGACATCTTACTTAATACCTATTGATATCAAATAAATCAGTGCTGTCAATGCAAATCCGTGTTTATCCACCTACGGAGTGTAAATCTTCAGTATGTTGGTTACTAGGTAATATTAAGGTGTGGGTTTAGGTGGTTGGTATATATAAGCCATTTGTTTGAGCCGATTGATGCGGTCATTCATCGGTGGATGGGTTGCCATAAGATTGGCAATGAATCCTGAACGATTAGTGAAACTCCTGCCTAATGGGTCGGCAATACAAAGATGTGCCACACCTTGTTTGATAGATTTTGTCGGTTCCGAAGAATTTTCTATCTTTTCCAGGGCGTTGGCTAAGGCGACAGGATTCCTGATGATTTCAGCGCCTGAGGCATCGGCTAAATATTCGCGTTTGCGTGAGATTGCCATTGCCATCATCTGGGCGATTATCGGCGCCAGAATGATGAATATCAGCCAGATAATAAATGGAATCACCGCACCTGCTTTTGCTTTACCGCGTGAGCGTCCTATATAACGCATAGACCGCATTGACCAGATTGATAATAGAACAATCGCTCCGACTAATGCCGCAATAATGGTCATCAGGCGGATATCGTAATTACGGATATGGCTCATCTCGTGGCTGACTACTCCCTGTAATTCATCACGATTGAGTTTATTTAGTAATCCTTCGGTAATGGCGATGCTTGAGTGTTCAGGGTCACGTCCGGTTGCAAAGGCATTAGGGTCAGGGTCCGGAATAATATAGACCTTGGGCATGGGCAGACCGGATGCAATCTTGACCTCTTCTACAACGTCATAAAATTGGCGCTCTTTTAAATTAGCATAATTAATAGGTCTGGCACCGGTGGAAGATAGGACGATTTTATCGCCGCCATAATAAGTTCCTATAACCGAGATGATGGAGATAATAAGTGCGGCTATGGTGCCGATGGGCAAACCACTCGCATAGAAAGAATCAAATCCAAAGCCGATAAAGCAAAAGAATGCAATAAATATCAGCATTATCAGCCATGTGTAACGGCGATTATGTTTTTGCTGTTCGTATATATTCATTTATATTTATTGTATAGGAATTTCCTTTTTACAACGGGATTAAACGGATTTAACGGATATTTATCTTAATCAGTTTAACCAGTTAAATCCTGTTGTTTAATTTATTTATAAAGTAACCTGAATTGCCTTGCGAATCACCTCATCTTCTACTTCAAAGAAATCCTCAGATTTAAAGGCGAATATTCCCGCAATTATATTGGAAGGGAACATCTGGACTTTATTATTATAATCACGGACATTGCCGTTAAAGAATCGTCTGGCTGCAGCAATCTTATCTTCCGTATCTGCCAATTCCTGTTGCAGTTTCAGGAAGTTTTCATTTGCCTTTAATTCGGGATATTTTTCTACCACAGCGAATAGGGTTTTCAAGGTTCCTAACATCTGATTTTCATCCACGGCTTGGCTGGCATAAGCGCCTGTATTATTGAATGCCCGGTTGCGTGCCTCTACGACCTTTTCAAATACCGCTTTTTCATGTGCGGCATAACCTTTGACCGTATTGACCAGATTCGGTATCAGGTCATAACGCCGCTTAAGTTGCACATCTATATCAGCCCATGATTCCTTGATATGATTACGCAGAGAAACGAGTGCATTGTAAATAGCGATGCAAATTACTAAAGGAACGATAATAATTACACAGGCGATGAATAAAATCATCAATTCCATAATAGTACTCCAGTTGTTAGTTTTTGGTTGTTAGATATTAGATTTATTTTGCAAGGAATTAATAAGTCCTTGAAGCAATCTACCTATTTCCGCAATTTCATTTTCCAATTCTTCCTTGTTGGCTACATTAAGATATCCTAACCTGTATGACAATTTTATTATAGTAACTACTTCATACTGAGAGCGTAGAGCAATATATAAAAACTGGATAAATTCCTTTTTGGTTCTACATCCGGAACCCTCCGCGATGTTTAGTGGTATTGAGGTCGACGCACGTCTGAATTGAGAGGTAATTCCGTAGAGTTCATCTTTAGGAAAACTCTTGGTTTTATTGTAGACTTTTATGCAAAAGTCCATTGATTTTTGCCAGACAATTAATTTCTCAAACCTATAACTCATTTTTACTTCTCTAAAAACTAATAACCAACAACTAATAACTCATTTATAATTTGCATTCTTCCAGAACATAATTAGGAGTTTTTCCATAAAACCCACTGGCAAAACCATACAAGTCGATATATGCTTCTGGTTTTATTTTTCCGTTGATATAAAAAGCCAGATGTTTCTCCTTGATTTCTATAACAGGAACTTCGGATGATTGCAGCAAGAACTCTATCATCTGCGGATGGATAATATCATAGGCGAATTTTTTATCATCTGACTTTACATAATAACGTTTACTGAATTCCTTGGATTCAAAATCAATGTCATCAAAGCCGATTGCTCCGGCAATCTTATCAAATAAATTCTCCGTTCTAACAAAAAGATATCTAAATCTTTGGGGTATGGTCAGGATACAAACCGCGTTGTTATAAGTCACGGTCGTAGTAGTCTTACCGGTAGACATGGTTATCTTATAGAGGTAATCAAAAACTTCCACGCTATAACCTTTTTTAGAACCGGTAATAACATTATATGCTTTATGCGAATGTCCCTTATTAAACAGGCTAATATTAGCATAAATGTTATCCCGTCCTAATAAGTCATCCGGTTGATAAGTCAACCCCAACTGGTTTGCAATCGTTGTCATTGCTTCACGGCGTTTTTTCTCCGCATAATAAAGCGAGACTATTAGTAATATGGTAAGCCCGATAATGCTGATTGACACTAAAAATATAACGAATATTTCCATAATATTTGCCGCTAAGAAATACAGAGGGAGTATAATCATACCCCCCTCTGCTTTGATACTTTGGTTAGAATTGGACTTTTACTGCCTTACGTTCTTCCGGTGCTTCTACATTGAAGAATTCCGATTCTTTAAACCCGAACATCCCGGCAATAATATTAGATGGAAACATCTGGGTCTTATTATTGAACTGCATCACACCATCATTATAAAACTGGCGGGCAAATGATATCTTATTTTCTGTCGTAGTTAATTCCTCCTGTAAGGCAAGGAAGTTTTGATTGGCTTTCAGTTCAGGATAAGCCTCGGCAACCGCAAATAGACTCTTTAATGCCTGTGTTAGAAATCCTTCTGCTTTGGCTTGTTCGGCAACATTCCCTGAAGCGGATGCCTGCATACAGGCTGAGCGTGCCTGAGTTACCTTCTCAAAAGTAGAACTTTCATGCTTGGCATAACCTTTCACTGTTTCTACAAGATTCGGTATCAGGTCATACCTTCGTTTTAGTTGCACATCAATCTGAGACCAGGCGTTTTTTACCGTATTGCGTAGCCCGACCAGTCCGTTATAAGTGCCCACAAGCCACAATCCAACTATTACCACCAGTGCAATGATTCCTACAATGATAAATAACATAATCTTTCTCCTTTCTTATTTAGTATCTACTTACCTACACTGTCATTGCGAACGACCGTAGGGAGCGTGGCAATCTCAATTCTTTGGATTGCTTCGTCGCTACGCTCCTCGCAATGACAAGGTGAGTAGTTACCTTTCTTATCTTTTTTGGGGTTGATTAGGTTGAGCCCCGTTTTGTTTACCTCCTAACGATGGTATTTTAGCCACGAGTTCTTCTAATTTCAGACCGGTAAGAGATTCCAATACCGGTGGAAGTTGGGCAATGATATTAGTTACGTCTTTAGTTATCTTGGAAGCACCGGCAGAGTCACCACCTTGGTTAATAATAATAATCTTTTCGGTTTTAGCCAATGGTTCAGCAATGGCTTTAGCAATCTCCGGCATTTTTTCCAGAACCAGTTGCATAATGGCGGCTTCGTTGTAAGCCTTCCATGAGTCTGCCTTTTTCGCCATGGCTTCGGCTTCAGAGAATCCGGTTGCTTTTATAACATCAGCCTGGGCTAAACCTTTGGCACGTGTTGCTTCTGATTCACCGATACCGATGTTTTTGGTCGCATTTGCCTGGCCTTCTGCTTCAGTCATAAGTTTGAATCTCTGGGCATTAGCCAAAGTTTCCATACGATATCTTTCCGCATCAGCCGGTTTGGAAACAGTGGCTTCTAGTTCCTTTTGTCTGCGCATGATTTCCTTTGTCTGCACATCAATCATCCGTTCCTTTTCTACGACCATTACCTGAATTTCTTCTGCCTTGACTGCCTGATTGGTTTTATATTTCTGGAGGTCATAAGCCAGGTCTGCCTCGGCTTTTTTCTGATTGATATTAACCTGATATGACGCTCTTTTGACTTCGAAATTCTGGTTCGCCTCGGCAATTTTGGTATCTGCGGTGAATTTCGCCTCCTGTCCGGCTTGATTAGCCATAGAACTTTTAATAAGGGAATCACGGTCTGCCTCAGCCTGGGCAATAGTAGCATCTCGCTTGACCTGCGCAACCCTTGGCTTACCCAATGCCTCTAAATAACCGTGGTCATCTTTAATATCGCGTAAGGTGAATGAATCTATGCTAAGTCCCATATTTGCCAAATCACCAGCCGATACTTCTTGCACTTTCTGGGCAAAGGCATCCCGGTTTTTGTAGATATCTTCTATGGTGAGTGTGCCGACGATACCACGCAGGTGTCCTTCTACGGTTTGCAAGGCAATCATTTTTATTTCTTCTTCACTCCTGCCAAGAAATCGTTCAGCCGCAGTCCGAATTGCCTGGTCTTCGCCTTTAATCTTAACCTGTGCAACACCATCCACATTAACAGACACACCGGTAATAGTATAGACCTCTTTTAACCTGACATCTAACGTCAGCAACTCCAAAGAAAGTATGTCGGCCTTTTCAAATATCGGCCAGACAAAAGTGCCGCCGCCCTTGACTATCCTGAAGCCCACGGGCCGGCCATCCGGCGTGCGATGCTGGCGTCCGGAAATTACCATGACCTCATTCGGACCAACCTTGGTATAGCGGTTAGCATACATCCTTAATAGGATTAGCAACACCACTACAACTGAAATACTGCCTATAGCAATCCAACCGTATGACATAGTCTTTCTCCTTTCTTACTTGCTGTTAGTCCCGCCGAGGCAGGACGTTACAGCAAATTATCCTGCACATAATTGATGTGCGTTAATCT
>JAZDFP010000135.1:0-11034 GCA_043807745.1 Planctomycetota bacterium | reverse complement strand
ATGATAGGACCGCCCGGCTCAGGCAAGACAATGATTGCCAAACGTGTGCCGACCATCCTGCCGAATCTTACACTTCAGGAATCTTTGGAGACAACGCGGATACACAGTGTCACCGGATTATTATCATATGGCCAGGCCCTGATTATAACGCGTCCGTTCCGAGCGCCGCATCATACGCTATCTGAACCGGGGCTTTTAGGCGGCGGCGCATTCCCGCGACCCGGCGAAATCAGTCTGTCGCATAACGGAGTCCTGTTCCTTGACGAACTTCCGGAATTCCACCGTAATCTTTTGGAAGGATTACGACAGCCATTAGAGGAAGGTTCTATTACCATCGGGCGAGCCACTACATCGGTCTGTTATCCGGCTAAATTTATGCTGATTGCGGCAATGAATCCCTGTCCGGACGGAAATTTCGGCGACCCCAAAAGAGAATGCCATTGCACGCCCAGACAGATTCAACACTATCGCTCTAAAATATCAGGTCCCCTACTTGATAGAATAGACATCCACATAGAAGTGCCGTCCATTGCCTATCGTGATTTAGCCAGCAAAACCGAAGGCACATCCTCAGCCGATATGAGGAAACAGGTAATTCAAGCACGTGAAATTCAGGCACAAAGATTCAAGAATGAAAAGATATTGACTAATAGCCGGATGAATAACCGTCAGATAAAGAAATATTGCAAATTAGATGACGAATCAGAAGCCCTGCTTAAACAAGCGATAGACGAATTAGGCTTATCTGCAAGGGCTTACACCAGAATCCTCAAAGTAGCGAAAACTATTTCCGACATAGAACGCTGTGAACATATCCAGCCCGAACACATCTCAGAAGCTATCCAGTATCGTTCTTTAGACCGCTCTCACTTTGCCTAATGCTAACTGCTAACCGACAAATAATTAACAGTTAATTTTTGCTCCCATTCTAATTCGTTTATTTGAATCAGTATTTAGCGTAGTTTCTGTATTCTTTTGCCCATTTTATTTTATATCGCGTATAGAGAAAGGAGTAATAAATATTATGAACAAGGATTCATTGAGAATTACACACAGCCCAAATATTCGCTTTACATACTCTTTCACCATGCCGAGGCCTAAAAGTATGCCGAAGGGATACCCTGAAAAACCTCAGACTTTCGGGGAACATCTGCGCAAATATCGTATGGATAAAGGTCTTATAGCAAATGACCTAGCCAAGATTATTGGTGTTACTGAAAACACGATATTGAATTGGGAGCATGGTCAAACTAAACGAATGCGCAAGAAATTCACTAAGTGTTTGTTTAGATTATTCCCCCAATTGAAATATCATTCAGAAGTAACATCTGTGAAGTGAGGACAAACTGATAATCACGTGTGGTATTAATCCAAGGCGTTAACTTATTTCTACTTGGGCTGAATGGTTCTGGCGGTCATCATTAAGAGTAATCGTCATATCTTTTTGCTCAATCCCATCCAGAATTACTTTTGTTACATTCCGCCCTTTACCGGTTTGTGAGATGGTGATATGATAGAAAGTTTCATAATGACGATAATGCATCTTGAACGATGTCCACTCCGCAGGTAGGCAGGGATTAAAACGCAGTTTGTTCACCTCAAGTCTAAGTCCCAGTAACGATTCCACGATAAGCCGGTACATCCATCCGGCGGCACCGGTATACCATGTCCAGCCGCCACGCCCAATATGTGGTTGGACGGAATATACATCAGCCGCCATAACGTAAGGTTCCACTTTGTAGAACGCAATTTTTTCAGGTGTATCTCCGTCATTTATCGGATTGATTAATGATAGTAGTTCCCATGTGCGCTGGTTATTGCCAAGCGTTGCAAATGCCATTATCGTCCATATAGCCGCGTGTGTATATTGACCGCCATTCTCTCTTATACCGGGAATATATCCTTTGACATAACCCGGCTCTAAATCTGATTTATCAAAAGGCGGAGTAAAGAGTTGTATCAATGATTCAGTGCGGCGGACGAGATGTTTATTGACAGATTCCATTGCCATTTGCGCACGCTTTGGGTCACCGGCACCGGATAAAACTGCCCAGCTTTGTGGAAGAGAATCAATCCGGCATTCAGGATTATTTGCCGAGCCAAGCGGTTCTCCGTTGTCAAAGTAAGCACGGCGATACCATTCGCCATCCCAGCCATTTTGTTCGATATTCTGGCGAAGCCGCGTTGCTTCACCAATGCAATATTCGGCAAAAACGGCATCACCGCGTTTTTGGGCAATCTCAGAAAACTGCATGAGTACCATATGCAGGAAAAATCCCAGCCAGACACTTTCCCCTTTGCCCTGTGCGCCTACCAGATTAAAACTATCATTCCAGTCTCCACTGCCGATAAGCGGTAATCCGTGCTGACCTAACCGTACTCCGTGTTTTATAGCGCGCACACAGTGTTCATATAAAATAGCTGATTCTTCCGAACGCATCGGAAGTCCGTAATAGGCATCTTCATTCGGATTAACAGGATGGTCAGTGATAAAATTAATGCGTTCATCAAGTATGCCGGTGTCACCCGTTCCCGTGACATAGCGATAGGTTACGAAAGGCAGCCAGAGATAATCATCCGAACAGTGGGTTCGTACCCCCTTGCCCGATGGAGGATGCCACCAATGCTGAACATCCCCTTCCGGGAATTGGTGAGCAGCGCAAGTCAAAAGATGCTGGCGGACAATTACCGGTTCCGAATATAACAGCGCCATTACATCCTGCAGTTGGTCGCGGAATCCAAATGCGCCTCCGGACTGGTAATAACCGCTGCGCGCCCAGATGCGGCAGGCAAGAGTCTGATATAACAACCAGCCGTTTGTTAGCATATTAATAGATTGATCCGGTGTCTCTATATGTATTACTCCGAGGGTGCGATTCCAGTATTGCCAGACTGCTTCCATGGCATATCGTGCAGGTTCTGAACCCCGGAAACGGCTGACAAGGCTTCGGGCATCTTCAATATTATGCCCGATACCCAGCGTGAAAATTATTTCTGTTTCTACTTCATCAGTAAGTTCAAAGGGAACCTGCATTGCCGCACAGGGGTCCAGGGCGGCTCCGACTTTGCCGGAAAGGCTGACTCTTTTCATCGCGTCCGGATTGGCGGCAGTGCCGTTGCGCCCGAGGAATTCATTACGGTCTGCAGTGACATTGCGGACAGGCGCATTTACATCAAGAAAAGCAACACGTCCGGCGAAATCAGTATTATAAAAATTATGGGCAAATAAAGCGCCACTGTCCGGGTCAATCTCGCTGATGACGTGCATTGCTTCCTTTTGCCGTAATTCACCCAGCACCAATTCAAAATAACCGGTAACAGAAAGACGGCGGGTCCTGCCTGATTTATTCCGTATCTTCAGCACGAGGAATTTAACGGCGGCATCAACTGCCACATAAACCCACAGCTCAGAGATAATACCGTTTTCATTATGTTCAAAAACACTGTATCCAAAACCATGACGGGTAATATAAGGCGTTAACCCGCCTGCCGGCAAAGGTGTCGGAGACCAGAACTTACCGCTCTCTTCATCACGGATATATAAAACTTCACCTGTAGTATCACAGACCGGGTCGTTATACCATGGAGTTAATCTGAACTGGTGCGCATTTTCACCCCAGGTGTAACTTCCGCCGCTTTCCGTAATAATCGTTCCAAAGTTCTGGTTTGCCAGCACATTTAACCAGGGCATCGGCGTTGTTCGCCCGGATGAACTCTCGTTCGGACGGGCCTGATTGGGCATAATAGTAATTACATATTCACGTCCGTCATGGGTGAAGCCGCCGAGCCCGTTAAAAAATATCAGGTCACGATGCGGCTTTTCTACTGTTGCACGTGATTCCATGCGGAATGACCATTTTGGTATTAATTGTGGGATGTTAATTCTTGCCTGCCTGCGGCGTTCCACATATCCGGATAGATTTTCCTCGCTATCCGTAACGATAATACGGGCGACTGATTGCATCAGGACTTTATCTTCAGGCGGAATCTGGTCTGCCTGTTTCACAAAGATACCACCGGGGCGATTGAGCAATTGGGCTTCTGTACTTGTGGCAATTAAACTTAAAATTTGTTCCTGAAGCGCCTGCCGGTATGAAGAATAGTCTTCGTTCCAGATTACCATGTCAACGGATAGTCCTTTTATACGCCAGTACGCATGTGCCTGCACAAGTTGGTGCACCAATTCTATTTTAGATTTATTTCCTATTTTCAGAAGAACTATCGGTAAGTCACCGGAAATACCATAACCCCACAAGCCTGATTGGCCGCGGCGGTTAGTCATTAGAATGCTCATATTGGCACGCCGAAATGCGTTATGATAGATAATTGAACTGGCAAGGCGACCGTATAGTTGTGCATCGTTTTCAGTTGCCTTTATTTGTGATAATATCACCTGGCCGTGTGTCCATGCCATAGCAAAGACACGGTCATTCATATGACGGTCTTTATATTTTTCCATCAGTTTTATTGCCCGCTCACGAGTTTCGGCTATCCCGGATACGATATCCACTACCACAGTTTCTTCAGGCTCAATCGTAATTCGGCGCCTGATAGCCACAATCGGGTCAAGCACCGGACCTTCACTGTTAGAAAGGTTAAAGGAATTATCCATAGCAGACGGGTTAAAGGAGCTTCTTGATCGGCCGATAAATTTTGACCGGTCGGTTTCATACGAAGTCACACCTGTTGTTTTTCCGTGCACGGTCATCATATGTGACATCCAATAAACGGGGTCACTTTTTGAACGCGGCCGACGGGTGCATAAGATTGAATGATGTTCACGGATAATCTGGGTTTGGACAAACAGATTATTAAAAACTGCATGGGTCTCATCGGTGCCCATCGGTGACATAACAACTTCGGCATAAGTGGTTAGTTCTACTGTCCGTTTATGGTGTGAACGATTCAAAATATTGATACGGCGGAGTTCTATGTCATCTTCCGGTGAAACAGTAATTTCTGTATGCGTATCAAGGTTGTGGTCACGGCGCCTGAATTCCACCCGTCCCTGCGTGAAAATAGCCTCATAGTCATTAGGTTTCTTCAGCGTCGGTTGGTATGTCGCCGACCAGACTTCACCGCTTGTTACATCACGGATATAGCAAAACATACCCCAGTTATCGCGTGTCGCGTCTTCGCGCCAGCGTGTCAATGCGAGTCCTTTCCACCGACTGTAGCCACTGCCTGAGTTAGTTACCATCACATGATATCGCCCGTTGGAAAGTATATGCACCTCCGGTATCGGTGTATCAGGTGATTTGAAAATCCTGAATGGCATGTCTCGTTCTTCGTTAAGTCGTGTTAATTGTGAAGTCTCGGTTAAACGGGGATGAATTAGTGCCGTTTTTGGAATCCGTTCCTGCAGTAATAGTTCAGTTGCCTGAAATAGCGGATTGGATTTCATCCGTTTCTGCATCGGTTGATTAAGCAGTAAATAAGCCAAGGACAGGAAACTCATTCCCTGGTGATGCGTCATAAATGAGCGTATTACGGCATTTGCCTGCTCGTGCGTAAGCCGGGACGGCGTATAATCTATTGCTTCATAGAAGCCGTAGCGGCCCTGAAAACCTTTATCAGTCATTCGTTGCAAATTGGCGCATGCTTTTTCCGGTGCAACCATCAAAGCCATCACTGAGGCATAAGGCGCAATAACCAAATCATCAGCCAGTTCACGCCTGAACCCAAGTCCGGGCACGCCGAATGCACGGTATTGATAATTCAATTGCACATCGGTCATATTGAAACAAGACTCAGAAATACCCCATGGCACACCGCGTTGTTTTCCATAATCAATCTGCCGTTTAACGACTGCTTTGTATGTCTGGTCAAGCAGTGTATTTTCATATGTCGGCATTATCAGCAAGGGCATCAGGTATTCAAACATCGAACCGCCCCAGGAAAGCAAAACCCGCTGTCCGCCAACCGTGGTTAGCAGACGGCCTAAAGCAAACCAATGTTTCTGCGGCAGTTCCCCTCTTGCAATCGTAACAAAACTGCATAGCCTGGATTCAGATGCCAGCAGGTCATAATAACTATTATCACGCCTGTGCTCCGTAACGTTATAGCCGATAATCATTAGATTACGCCCCTGGTCGTATAACAAATCATACCGCATATCCATAAAATCATCGCATTGCAATATCATTTTATTTATGGCTGTGATTTCTTCTGTCGCCCGGTTGCTTGCATTAATAACGGCTTGCTTGAGTTTAATGAGCCAATCGCTAACCGGTGTGTTGTCATTGTTGGAATGATTTATGATATTATCTATTTTCGGCACAAGAAGCGAATTAAATTTTGCCGTCTCATTCAGTGTCGGGATATTATCCAGTTGGTTTGATATTTGATTCACCTCTTCTGATTGAGGCCCGATTAGTTCAGGAAGCAGAAACCATGGCGTCCAGGATGTCAAATCACTTATAAAATTCTGGCATTGTTCCTTTAAGGCATTCATCCACCATTTAAGTTCACCGTCGGCATCAGTGCCGAGGCTTTCAATCAGTTTTATTATCAGTATTAAAATGTGGTCTAATTGTGTTTTTGCCGATTTTAATGTTTGTGGAGAATCCTGATTATTTCGTGGTGGAGTCTTTTTCAATTCATCCTGTAACCGGTTAAGTTGCATCAACGCTTCCGGCGATATCCCTATTTTCTTTTTTCCTGCATCAGAGAATTCATCGGTGCGTTCTTCTGGCTTGCCAAGTTTGTCAATAATATCAGAAATCACCAGTAATGTGTCGGCAAGCCCTTCAAATAGCCGTGCCGGGATAATTTTGTTGTTAGGAAGTTCAACCAATCCAGATTTTAATGTCAGCAGATAGCCGGCAAGATTCCCGCTATCCACTGTTGAGATATATATCGGAGTCAAAGGTTTAAGCGATTGCGTATCGTACCAGTTGTAAAAGTGTCCGTGGAATCTTTCCAGTTTTTCCATTGCCTGCAATTGCTGGTTAGTGCGCCCTATCAATTGACTAACCGAAATATAACCGAAATCGTATGCCGCCAAATTCGCCAGTAACGATAGTCCTATATTTGTCGGCGAGGTGCGGCGTGCGGCAGTTTCAACAGGCCCTTCCTGGTAATTATCAATCGGTAGCCAATTATTTTCCGTTCCGACAAATACTTCAAAGTACGACCAGGTTTTTCGTGACAGTTTCCGTAATAAGATGTTTTGTTCATCCGTCAGTTTCGGTTTCCGGCTTATCGTCGGCCTGCTGAGCCACCAGGCAATAACCGGCGAGATGAACCATAATACCAGGAACGGCATGGCAATTACCAGCAGTTCCGGACGTTTTGATATCAGATAAAATCCTATGGTCAGCGCAATGGCAGGCGCAATCCATATTGACCGGCAGAATCCGGCTAAATCAAACCGGCCATCCTGTTTTTGCTCGCTGAATGTCACCCATTGTAAAAGGCGTTTGTGGGTAATTGCCATACGTATTAATGAAGTCCCGATGGCATCCAGGCTGTAGAATGCTTCATATGGCAGGAAAATAATGGTCAGCGTCGGTTGGATAAAGTGCTTTAGAATGGAACGGCCGATAACACGCAAGTGTAAATTAATGGGTAATTCATCCGGTTTCTTAAATAGTTCACTAAGAATGCATAATATCGGAGATGCCATTATAACGCCGATAAGTATCAGCGCACCTAACCAGGCCGGTGTTAAGACCGTCCAACTAAGAATTAATAAAATGACCAGTGCGGCAGGCAGAAGACTGCGCCGGATGTTATCAAGTATTTTCCATTGCGAGAGCATGGAAAGCGGATTCTTTTGCCGTTCTTTGCAGGGTCCGGGTATGCGCGAAATTAGCCATTGAATAATCTGCCAATCACCGCGTATCCAGCGGTGCCTCCGTTTTTGGTCGGCTATGTAATTATCGGGGTATTCTTCATAAAGGCAAATATCACTCGCTAGGGCAACGCGCGCATAGCATCCCTCCAGAAGGTCATGGCTTAGAATCAGATTTTCCGGCAGGCGATTATGTAGCGCCTGCATAAAGGCGTCGACATCGTAGATTCCTTTTCCGATGAATGAGCCTTCATGAAAAACATCCTGGTAGATATCGGAAACCACTTTGGTGTAAGGGTCTATCCCGGATTCGCCATTGAGCAATTTTGCAAATAATGACCGCCCCGCCGCCGATATGCTTGCTTCCACCCTCGGCTGAATAATAGTGTATCCGTTACGGATTAATTGTTTGTTCTTGTCATATTGCGGATGGTTCAGCGGATGTGCAATCGTTTCCACAAGTGACCGGGCGGAGTCGCGCGGCAAATGAGTGTCGGTATCAAGCGTGATAACGTATTTTATGTTTGGTAATATTGAGGTGTCTCCGGTGATTAACGAGAAATGCCCGTGTGAATCGCCCTCTCTTAACAGGGTATTCAATTCGGCAATCTTTCCGCGTTTACGCTCGTAACCCATCCAGATTTGTTCCTGCGCATTCCAGAGGCGGGGACGATGAAACAGGAAGAAAGTATTACTTGATTTATCCTTGTATTTCTCATTAAGCCTATTTATTCCCGTTTGTACCAGCCGGACGAGCTGTTCATCTTCCGGCATTGTTTGATTAGGCGCATCGCAAAAATCAGTCAGCAGACCAAAGTACAGATTCTTATCCTGATTAGCCAGATATCTTACTTCAAGTCCGTCGAGCAGTTTTTCTATATCCTGCGGGTTACTAAGCATCGTTGGAATTACGACCAGAGTGCGTGATTCAGTAGGTATGCCTTTTGAATAATCCATTTTAGGCAATGGGTTAGGAGTGACCCATAAGGTGGCCAAACAATTCACCACCGAAACAGCAAACTGGCTGGTGCAGATTAAAAGAAAAGTTCCGCTCAGGATTAAAACCCAATTAATATCTTTAAATGCATATCCCTGTGTCAGGACAATCATTGTAATGATTACGGTTCCCAAAAAGATAGGCCCAAAATAGAAGAGAAACGGCAAGCGGCGGCTGAGTTTGCAAATACTGCCGATTATTGATAGGCGCTTATAGTGAATCGCTCTTTTTAATTGTGCTAACCCCCAGTCAATAAGATAAAAACCGATATGTGCGGTTCGGCTGTGTTGTCCCTCTTTCTCCACGTTTTTGTTTGCCAATCCGATTGCGGTGCGGGCAATTTCCATTTCAGAAAGCGGACTGTATCGGGACATTTCTTCTACGACGTGTCGGTAACGGTCTCGTGTCGCAAAATCCATTTTGTTGTAAATATCTGCGGGGTCGTCGCACAGGGTTCGTTCCACGATACTCATCGTTTCGACGAACTCGTGCCAATCAAGCGCATCAAGAAAACGCAAGCTTCCGATGCTATTGCTGATGGAAACCCGGTCAGTCGCTTGTTCTTTGCTTTCCAATTGCAGTATAAGCTCGATTGTTAGTCCCATGCCGGAAAGTTGTTGTCCAATCCAGGCAATCGGAAAAGCCAGGGCGGGATTTTGTCCCTGTAACCGGTAAACAAGTTCAACAACAAAGGCGCTTGATAATCGATGTTGCGATTTGGCTAAATCTGCCATGACCATGATTAAATCTTTCGGGTTGCTCTCCACTACTTCCATTAATCGCTCCGCCCATAATTTAGCATTGTTACGGTCTAACCTGCCGGCGGTAATACGAGCCGCCACTCTCCGCAAATTCTCAATCAACGCCAGGCGTAGCATAATCGGGAACGCCCATAATTCGCCAAGTTTGAGCATAGTAACGGTCTGGTATGCGGATACGGCGCTACTGATAGTTTTTGCGTCGAGGCGTCCGTCGCTATGGGAGATTAATTCCAATGCTATCGCATAGATGCGCGGCTCACCGGCTGATAACCCTTTCAAAAGGCGTGGTAATTCACGGCTGTAGCCTCTCGGCAAATGCCGGCGGGCAGTCCGGATTTGTTCTTCAATCAGGTAAAAATTATCGATTAACCATTCGGCGGCCGGAGTGATACGGTCCTCTTTTTCCACCGCAGCCATCACTATCTTATATGCCTGAAGTAAAACCTTTTCATTTTCATCCAGCCTCGGCAAAAAACCGTCAGGTTTGTGTTTTACGTCAATCTCGTGTTCCTTTGCCAGTATTTTGATATGATGCGTCAGTTGGTCGATACTGAAAAGCTCGGCCCGCAGTGGTTGTTCAGTACCGTATTGTTGGTCCGGGCTTTCACTTTTGAGGTAATTATCTAAATGGCTGATGCTTTTAATGATATCTTTAAAGGACATTTTAATTTTTATGCTTTCATTCTTACCCGTTAACCCTGACCGCAGAATTTTAATTATATCATTAACACCGTAGAGATAGCAAGGGAAATGATTAAGTTGGTTTTACGAAAAGAACTTTTAGTTCAGGAAAAATGTTAAATAAACTCTCTGCATAATTATTCCTGGGTTTCTTGACTCTCCCTACTTCCCAGTTTATTATGGTCATTTCGTCAACGCCGATTTTCGCAGCCAGTTGCTTAATTTGCAGCCCTGAGTCCATTCGGCACTTACGGATATGCTCCCCAAAAGCCTTAGGGGTCTCGGGGTAACCTTTGGGCATTATTCTTGGTCTAGGAAGAATAAAACTGTATGTTAGACGCCTATCCGGCTGGTGTGCAATTCTCAACGTATCCCTGTCCGGACGGATTTTTCGGCGACCCGAAACACGAGTGCCATTGCACCCCGAGACAGATTCAAAACTACCGCTCTAAAATATCAGGTCCCCTACTTGATAGAATAGACATCCATATTGAAGTCCCGTCTATTGCCTATAAGGAATTGGCATCAAAGGCAGAAGGCGTTTCCTCAGCAGAGATGAGAAAAGAGGTCATCAAGACGCGTCAGATTCAGGAGAAACGATTCAAGGATGAGAAAATCTTGACTAACTCCCGGATGAACAACCGTCAGATAAAAAAGTTCTGCAAATTAGATGACGAATCCGAGTCACTACTCAAACAGGCGATAGATGAATTTGGATTATCAGCACGTGCCTATACCCGTATTTTAAAAGTCTCCCGCACGATTGCTGACATAGAAAATTCTATTGATATACAGGTCCA
>JAZDFP010000134.1:0-14625 GCA_043807745.1 Planctomycetota bacterium | reverse complement strand
CTTTTCCATCTGCTCATCTACGGTTTTCTTTACCAGATGCTCCAAATCGGCTTTAAGCAGAGATAGCGTCTGTTTCAATTCCGCTTCCGATTTTTCCCTGAGGCTTCTGCCGGCTTCCTTCAAGTTATGTTCAATATTCTGCTGGGTCAGGTCGGAAAAGCGTTCTATCTCGTTCTGGTTATCGTCCCGGAGTTTATTGAAGAAGAGATTCATATCGTTCCGTTTATGCTCTATTTCTTCAAAGAGTTCCTCAAACCTTTTGGAAACGCCATCCGCATCAGAGATGTAACATTCAGCCCGGCGGTTGATTTCCTTCATTTCCTTTATCTTTGCCCCGCCCATAAAACTAAAGACCACAATAAACAGGATAATAAAAGCCAGTTCCAGTAGCATTACGATAAAGGCGAAATTGAGATATGATTTAAGTTTGGCTAATTCCTGATTACTGGAAGATATATTTTCATATAATTGGCTGCCGGATTTTTCCCACCAATTAAGCCATTGCCCCTGTTCCAGAGGCAGATTCTCTTTGGTGAGTTTAATGAGCGATTTATGACTCGCAGTGCGGACATCTTCATTCTCGTCAGTAAGTGAATCTATCAAGGGTTTCACCGCTGATTTAATCTTGAGCGTGCCGAGCATCGTTGCCGCATTCTTTCTTACCTCGGCGTCCCGATGATTATTTAATGTCCAGATTAGGTCTGTTAAAACTTCATCGGCTCCGATAATACTATTGCTGAAAAGAAACAAACCGATTAGAATCAGCACATAGCGGATAGCGGATAGATTAAATATTTTATTCATATTGATGTTATTTGTAACTACTCATCCTCCCTGTCATTCTGAGTCTCCCCGAAAGCATTCGGAGGGACGAAGAATCTCAATTAGACCCTTCGTCCCGCCACGGTGGGACTCAGGGTGACAAGATGAGTAATTAATATTAATATTATTTTAACATTTTCCGTATTAATATCAAGAAAATTCGTCGCTTCGCTCCTCATAATTTTAGCCACAGATTTCACAGATTAAATCGGTGTAATTCGCTTCCTGTTGAAAATCCTCTCCATAAAAATCCCCCTCCCTTGATGGGAGGGGTTAGGGGAGGGTGCATCTTTCACCCCCACCCTTCCCTCCCCCATTAAGGGGGAGGGTTTCAGGTTCCAATAGACATTGTGTAATTAACATATTTCAATCTGTGTAATCTGTGGCTAAATTTTATACTTTCCTATACCGTGAAAAAATAATGTGGATTTTCTTGATTTTTCCATTTGATTTAATAGGATTGAAAGTATCTAAAATGAAAAAGAGAATAAATCTTGGCTGGGGCAAAATAAGACGGATGTTTTTGGTTTACCTGAAACCCAAAAAAGCCAGAAAATATTTAGCCCGACGCCATGGTGAATGCTACCGCTGCGGTGCCTGTTGTGAATTGATGTTTCACTGCCCGGCGCTTGTTAGAGAAAACGGGTCCATCAGTTGCAAGTTCTATGACTTGCGGAGTCAAGTCTGTAAAACATTTCCGTTAAACGAACGGGATATCAAAGACCGTGATTTAGTTAATCCCATCCAGAAATGCGGGTTCTCATTTAATAATGTCCACTAACTCCCTTTAACATCAACAATTTTTCCCTCAAAAACCTGTAATATTTTTCCAACCCGTTCATCCTGCAGCATTTTCTCCTTGAGTTGCTTCTTTTTCTCGTAATCAGTTATGAGATTACTTGACTGAGAACTTTTAGTCGGTCCGCTGTCCGGTGCCGGCTTAGCGTTTGATAATAAATCAGGTTGCTTTCCTTTATCCGTAATTGGTTTTTGAACCGGTGCCTGCCCGACTCCAGCCCGACCAAGCCGTTCAGGCGAGGAGTCGTCCAGACGGGCTATTTTTATTCCCGGCTCATTAGTTATGCTATTGCCATCGTCCTCACCGGATATGGCAATGAAAGATAATCCTATTTTCAGCCCGGAAGCCTTTTCAATGATATTTTCTATTTCCTGTTTTAGAAGAACATCCTCCAAACGAAACCGATGATAATTATAAATTTTGGGGAACCCGATAACTATTTCTTCACGGTCAGCCCGGACAAACTGCCCCTCCTTGATATAAGGATATATTTTTACGGGCTGGGTATTTTTTATCTCATTAAGTATTTTAGTCCAAAGGCTTCGTTTATCATTTTCAGTTAACAACGAGAAATCTCCTGTTACAGTAGAAGACGAATCCTCCCCAGCAACAGGTTCATTATTTTGAGATGGATGTTCATCAGGCACTACTGTTGGAATATTTTGTTCTGATGGATTGGTGTCAAGAGAAGATATTTTAACCTCACTTATTTTTTTTTTACCGGATAAGTCCGCCTGCTTTGGCATAACATCATTCTCCCGGCCGGGATATGAGACTGATTGCGATATGCTTCCGGCGGCAGATTGTTCCTTAAACAGTTTGGCAAGTTTAAGACAGGTAAATTCTAAATATAATCTGTCATTAACTGTTTCCTTAATATTACGTTTGGTATCCTGCAGAAGAGATATAAATTCGATGAGCGTCTCTATTTTAAAATGCTTGGATTGCGCCTGTAACGCTTCTTTATTTTCTACAATCTCCTGTTCCAAAAGGTCTATTTTCGCAGATGATAATTGGACTAAAATCAGATACCAGAAATGTTCGATTATCTGTTCAATAAGAGTATTGATATCCCTGCCCTCAGTAAAGATATTATCAATATTCGTAATTATCTCGTCTAATTTATATTGGGCAATAGCATCAACCAGGCTGAATATCTTATCTGCCGAAACAGAATCAACCAGAAATCCCAAATCCCGGATAGACGTTTTATCGCCGTGAGAAGAAATAAGCAGGTCTAAAAGACTTTGGGCATCGCGCATCGAACCGCGGGCAAGTTTAGCAATAGTCGTCAGGATTGACGGCTCGCAAGAGAATTTCTCGCTCTCGCAAATCTTAACAAGATGCTGATGTATTTTTTTACTCGGGATGGGCCTGAAATTAAACCGCTGGCATCGCGAGATAATCGTTTCGGGGAGTTTTTCAGGAGCAGTCGTGGCAAAGATGAATTTAACATGCGGCGGAGGTTCCTCAATAGTTTTTAATAACGCATTAAAGGAATTTTTTGATAGCTGATGCGCCTCATCCATAATATACACTTTAAAGCGGGCTCGCAACGGCACATAGGCAATAGTATCTTGAAGGCGACGAATATCATCTATACCGGTCTGAGATGCGGCATCTATTTCTATTACATCGGGGTCGTTGCCTTCGGTAATGGATTTACAGAACTCGCATTTATTACAGGGAGTAGCGGTAGGACATTCTTTGCAATTAAGCGCCTTGGCAAGGATTCGGGCGAGTGATGTTTTACCTACGCCCCGCGAACCGGAAAAAATATAAGCATGCGCTACTTTATTCTCAATAATGGCATTTTTTAAAGTGGTCGTAATATATTCCTGCGATACAATATCATCAAATGTCTGTGGTCTATAACGACGGGCAATAACAACATAGGACTTGTTCATATTAATTTACTACTTTATATTGCAGAGAAAGTCAATCAAAAATTCCCGCTCAATATTATTATGATATTAAATATCAATGACGATGCCTTATTTAGTATCAGCAGAAGTCCTTTTCAGTGTTTTAATAATTTGAGGCAGTTTGCCGAGAAGTGCTTGTTCACGGAGATGTTGGCGATATGGTCTGGCCGGGAATCCTGCAACCATCATATTAGGTGGAATATTTTTTACTACACCTGCCTTAGCACCCACTTTAACATTATCACCTATCTGAATATGTCCGGCCACCCCGCTTTGTCCGGCCAGAATAACATTCTTGCCTATTTTGACGCTACCGGCAATAACAACGCCGGCAATAATAATACTGTTTTCGCCGACTTCTACATTGTGAGCAATATGCACCAGATTATCAATCTTCACCGATTTTCTAATAATGGTTGAACCGAATCTGGCCCGGGCAATAGTAACATTGGCACCGATTTCAACATCATCTTCAATGATAACATTTCCCCTTTGAGGGATTTTAATCCTTTTATCTTTTTCCATTGTATAACCAAATCCATCCGAACCAATTACTGCCCCACTATGAATGATGACGTTATCGCCGATAATACTATTCTCTCTGATAACAACATTCGGATAAATCAGGCAGTTTTGACCGATTTTCACTGAATGCCCGATATAAACGTTCGGATAAATAGCAGTGTTATCAGAAATAATAGTTCCCTTCTCAATAACTACAAATGCATTGATAGAAACATTTTTACCTAATTTTACACCTTTAGAAATACTCGTCTGCGAATGAATGCCTTTATAAGTAGTCGTCGGCAATGGGTTAAGATAATCTACAATTTTACTAAAAGCGGAGTCAGGATTTTCTACGAGAATCAGAATCAGGTGAGAAGGAATATCGTCAGTTAATTTGGATTTTATATTATCGGCTAAATGAGGAATCAAAATAGCGGATGCTTTAGTCGTCTTCAGGATAGGAAGATATTTATAATTGGCTAAAAAAGTGATATCCCCATTTTGAGCGTTTTCAATAGATGCAAAATTGTTAATACTTACATCTGCCCTGCCCGAGATAATTTTGCCATTGACTAATTTAGCCAAAAACCCGGTCGTTGGATGAGATTGTTTTTGTTTCACTTAGTCGCAGTATAATAAATTATTTTTCCTTGTTCAGTATCTTGATAATATCACCGGTAATATCCATTGACTTGGCTGCATAAAGAACAGTTCTGACACCTATTTGCTGTAAAACATCATCCGTCTCAGGAGTTTGGGGTAGCTGAGGGTCTGATTTAAATATAAAAGTATAACCATTCTCAACTGCATAGTTATCTATAACATCACGGATATCCTTATATAATTTAAGGGTTATCTCATTAGTCTTATCTTTAACAAAGATATTCCAGTTCTTGATTTTATATTCACGCCTCGTGCTTAGAGTTGAACGTTGCTCGGTTTTTTCTCTATATAAATCGCTCGTCTTTTCTAGCATCTCAAGTTCGTCTTCTAACTTCTTTATCTCTCTTTCTATCTCCTGAATAGCTAATTCTAACTTCGTTTTTTCTTTTCCCAGAACCTTATTGTAATCTTGTGTTTTATTATATTTATCAAAAACTTCTGCCAAATTAACTACTCCGATTTTCAGCGGTTGGCTTGTAGTAAGAGTAGGAGTAATAGGAGATGCTGTTATCTCCGGTGATGGTTGAGATGGTGTTGTGTTAGCCGGTGGCGACTCTGGTTTAGTTGGTATGGTTGAACCTTCCTGTGCCTTAATGACCGAATAACAACCAATTATACCTATGATAATAATTACAGAAATGATTTTTGCTGCTCTCATGACTTTTCCTCCTTTTCTAATGTTTTATTGTTTTATAAGATAGTTTTGAGTTAAAAACCAAAACCGAGATTTAGTGTTAAATGCTGGGTTTCATCTCCCGGCTGTTTTCTAATTGGAGAAGCGAAATCTAAAGACACTGGAATCATTCCCAATTGAAATCTAAATCCCCAGCCAAAAGAACTTCTGGCGGTGTCCCACTTAAGTTCATCCCAGCTATTAACAACATTACCCGCATCATAAAAAATTGCGGCTCGAATGATTTCCAAAGGATGACCAGCCATTTCTTCAGTATACAAAGGACAAGTTATTTCGCCATTAAAAACCGCCATAATTTTCCCACCAATAGCAACATCATTTTGTTTGGGACTAATAGTTCTGAATCTGAAGCCCCGAACACTTCCAAAACCGCCGGCATAAAATCTTTCAAAAAACGGCACATCAGTTGAATCATCAAATTGTTCTACCTGTGCTAATTTAGAATTAAGATTGAGTACTATTTTTTTATCATCAGGTAATGTTAATAATGTCTGGTAATCTTCAGCACTTAAAGTGGTTTTAGTAAAATTAAAATTGCCATTAAGAAATCCACCTGCGTATTCCTCTGAATAACGACAGCGGTAGCCGCTATGAGGAATAAACCGACGGTCACGAGTATCATTTTCAATAAATGCGGTAAGACTTTTC
This sequence comes from Planctomycetota bacterium, assembly GCA_043807745.1. Classification (GTDB taxonomy): domain Bacteria; phylum Planctomycetota; class MHYJ01; order JACQXL01; family JACQXL01; genus JAZDFP01. Next base: position 8,567 of record JAZDFP010000134.1, on the reverse strand, counting down.
AGACTATTATCACCCTTTAACTCTTGGATAGATATCGGTGCAGTGGATTCAATCCTTGAAATATTTATTTGTTCTAAATTTGGTCCCGCACCTATTTGCCACGTTTTCCAGAAACGACGAGACAGAGTAAATCCAATGCCCTCTCTATCCTCATAATAATCAAACCAGGAACGTTTAGAACCAAACATATTAAAATTTAATTCTACAGGCTTATCAAATACATAAGGCTCTGTAAAATAAATACCGTATTGATTCGTTTGGATACCCGGCTGCCAAGCGATTCTAAGCTGTTGCCCACCACCAGCAAATGATTTACCGCTAAAAAAACCACCGAAACTTTTTGGTGGATTCGCTAAATCGAAATTTATCTGATTAAGTTCAATAATACCGGTAAGTCCATAATTTGAACTATAACCACCACCAAAGTTCATCATCCCAGTTGTTGTTTCAGTTACTTTAATAACGATATTCTTAAGTCCTGGCACACTGCCATCCTCTATTTCATAGTTTAAATCCTTGAAATAACGAGTGCTGGCAATGCGGTCAAGACTATCTCTTATTAAGCCATATTCCATTAAATCACCCGGATAAATAAGCATTTCCCGACGAATAACTTTATCCTTTGTTTTATCATTACCGATAATTTTTATCTTCTCTAAATAACTGGCTTTATTTTCAATAATCTGATAAGTTAAATTAATCACTGCTGACGTTGTGGGGAAGTGAGTTTTGATTTCCACATCACAATCAATATACCCCAATTTACCGTAAAGAGTTTTAATCGAGCTGATATCCTTTAGGATGACTTCCATTTCATACATTGAACCTTCTGTTATTTTCACTTTTGTGACAATCTCAGGGGTGCTAATAACTTTATTATCACAAATAGTAATTTTACCGATTTTATATCGCTCCCCCTCATCAATATGAATAGTAATAAAAACTCTATCTTTTATCTCATTAAAAGAAATATCTTCAATAAAAATATTAACATCAAGCCAACCTTTATCACGATAGAATTTTTTAAGTTTTTCTATATCTAACATAAGTTCTTTTTCATGATAAGCACCGGAGGTTTGTTTCATGTAGTTATAAAGAGGTATTTTAGAGAAAAATAACCATGTGCTTTCGGGAGGAAAAGATTTGTTACCTTTAAAAACAATCTCCTTAATTTTCACATAGGGTCCTTCCCGAATAGCATAAGTTATAATTTTACCTTTTGGACCATCATCTACGCGATAATTCACCGAAACGAAATAATAACCTTTTTCCAAATACTTTTCCGATATCATTTGAGAATCTGATTTAAGAAGAAGTACATTTAGAGGTAATCCGGCTTTAATTTTTAGTTCTTGTTTTAATATATTTTCTGAAATGCTTCCAGCACCTTCAAATTTAATCTCTGCAACCATCGCAGATTCCTCAACCGTAAGAATTATTTTTATCTTTTCACCTTGTAATATTTGTTCTGTTTTCCAATCAATCTTAGAGAACAAATTAGCCTCATATAGTCGACGAATATCTTCTTCGATAACTCTTACTGAAAAGACATCACCTTTTTTAGATTGAAGTTTATTCAATACTGTCTGATAATTAATATTTTTTAGGCCGTTTATCTCGATAAATTCAATAATCTGTTCTTTTTTATGTTCTTCTACTGAAGTTGTTTTGGTGGGAGAAACGGTTGCTGGTGGTAAATCAGGTGGAACATCAGCATAAATTAAACGAGGCAAGAATATAAATAGAAGATAAACAAACAAATATATGTAAAGTAATTTAAATATATAATAAACGGACTTATTATTCATATTCCATCATTCCGGTGTCTTCTTCACCAGTGTAGTTTTCAAATCGATAATATTCTTTCAAGAAAGAAACCGTTATTTTCATACCAGAAGGCCCATTTCGTTGTTTACCAATATATATATCACATTTGTTTTTAACTTTCTCATTGTCGAAATCATACAATTCCCCTCTGTAGAGCAGAAGAACAACATCAGCATCTTGTTCAATTGCCCCAGATTCACGCAAGTCTGAAAGTCTGGGGACAGGCTTTTTAGGTTCACGTCTTTCCGATTCGCGACTTAATTGCGCCATTGCTACAACCGGAATATTAAGTTCTTTAGCAAGACCTTTAAGAGAAGAAGAGATGTAGGCAATTTCCCTTTCTCTATTCTCAGCATTTTCCCATCTCATTAGTTGTAAATAATCTACCATAATTAACTGAATGTCGTATTGACTTTTCAATCGTCTGGAACGATTCCTCAATTCAAATACCGAGAGCCCGGAAGTATCATCAATATAAACCGGACTCTCTCCCCAAAAACCACATATATCTAAAAGATGTCGTCTTTCTTCTTCCGCTAAAAATCCACTTCTTAATTTTGTACTATTTATTTTAGCCGTAGAACAAAGAAGATTCTCGACAACCTGTTTAGCAGTAACTTCAAGAGTATATAAAACCACTGGTTTTTTCTCTTTAAGAGCAATTTCTTCCAGGAGCCTTAACCCAAAACTTGATTTACCACTACCGGGTCGACCGGCAATAACAATAAATTGACTAGGATGTAACCCACCTGTAAGTTCATCTAATTTAGATAGCCCAAAAGGTAAACCAGTAATTTGTTTGCCTTTATCTCTAATCTGATTAAAAACATCTTTAACAATATCTTTTATACTAATTCCTTGTAATTTGTCTCGTTCTACAGCAAGCTGAAAAATATTTTTCTGAGCTTCTTCTAATAAGTTTTCAGAATCGATATGACCACGACTGCTTTTCTGTAAAATATCATTGCAGATATTGATTACCCGTCGCAAGATATATTTCTCCCTAATAATCTGCGCATAAAAAATGGCATTGCTCGCGGTAGGAACCGATTCGAAAATAGCTACAATAGTTTCAATTCCACCTGCTTTATCAAGATTACCCTTTTTAATAAGTTCATCTTTAATAATAACAGAATCAAAAGGTTCCCGTCGGTCATATAACTCCAGTATGACACTAAATATTAATTGATGCGGTATATGATAAAAATACTCTGTTTTAATTAACTCAGCAACCTCACCTAATTGAGAGTTATCAAGAATCAAAGCACCCAAAAGAGCACTTTCAGCATTTACATCATAAGGATACTGAAAATCACTATTTATATTACTCTTTGGAACTGACTCTGTAATCATATTTTTGTAATCATTAATTATTATACCTAATGAAGTGAATTATTCATTGATTAATTCCAATGACTAACTGTCAGAATGGTCTGAATGATGTGTGTCTAATGCTTTTTCCTTAGGATCAGATTCTTCTACAATCCATAAACGACAGATAGCTGAAATTTCCGGATAAAGATTTATCTTGATACGGTAAACTCCTAATTCTTTTATCGGTGTTTCTAAACTTATCATCTCTTCTTTGATACCCGTAATGTTTTCCTTATCTAAAGAATCAATAACCATTTGAGGCGAAACTGAACCAAAAAGAACACCTTCATCATTGGCTTTAACTTCTATCGTGCAGGAAGCCTTCTCTATTTGACTGGCTAATTCCTTGAAATTACCAATCAATTTTGTTCCGGCATGAACCAAACGTTTTTTTTCGTGTTCAAACTCTAATAAATTTTTCTTGGTGTATAAAACCGCCAATCTCTGTGGAAAAAGATAATTACGCGCATAACCTTTTCTGACTTTAACAACTTCACCACGATTACCCAATGTTTTGATATCTTGTCGTAGAAATACCTCTATTAAAGCACTCATTTATATTTCTCCTCTTATTTTATCTCATTACATTCCCGGATATGGTAAAAGAGCCATAAAACGTGCTAATTTGATAGCGCGCTCAATTTTTCGTTGATGTTGAACGCAATTATTATTACGTCTCATGGGTAATATTTTACCTTGCTGATTACAAAATCTTTGTAAGGTTTGTATATCCTTATAATCTATTGTTTTTTTTTGGTCACGACAAAAACGGCATTTCCCAATTCTTCTATAACTTTGTTTTTGTGTTTTAAATTCTTTTTTCATATTTATTTTATTCTCTTTCAATCAATTACCCTGTGCCAAAAGCACAGAGAATTAGCAAGTTAAAATGGTATATCTTCTTCAACGATGTCATGGTCATCTGTTGATGATGACTCAGGTAATGTTTTTTCTTCTCCACTTACCCTATCTTTGGATACTGCATCGCCAGATTCTGGTCTTGTGCCGAGAAATTGAACACGATTAGCTACCACCTTCATTCTAGAATGCTTCTGACCATCCTTCTCCCATTTATCTAATTGTAAACGTCCTTCAATAAAAATAGGACGTCCTTTTTTTAGAAAAGTAGCACAGCTTTCTGCTTGTTTTTTCCAGACCACAACATCTATAAACAAAGGGTCTTCTTTGCGCTCGCCTGTAGCAGTAACATAAGAATTATTAACCGCTAACCCAAATTTGCAAACTGCTGTTCCTTGAGGAGTATAACTCAATTCCGGGTCACGTGTAAGATTTCCCATCAACAATACCCTATTAAAACTCACCATTTTATTCTCCCTTATTAAATTACAGTTGACTGCTTTTTAATTTACCCTTACTTCATCTGTTGGTAAAATCATTTTATCTATGCTACCCAATACTTTTGATTTTACTGATGCTTCTATTAATAATATTGCCGCTCTAAAAATAACAGCCGACAACTCGCATTCTCTTTTAATTTTTGATATATTTTCAGAGGAACTTTCAAAATAAATCAGATAATAATTACCTCGTTTATATCCTTTTATTGAATAAGACAACTGTCGTTCAGCCCATTTCATTGATTGTATTATTTTGGCATTGTATTTGTCTAAAATAGTACTAATACATTCGGGAACTTTATTACCATCTTTAAGTCCTACTGTGGGATCGATTAGAAACATAGATTCATAAGTTTTCATCATAATTCTCTCCTTAATTATATTTATTCATTGTCATCTCTATACCATTTTCTAAATAAAAAACAACATCTTCCACGGCACGATTTATAATATGTTTAATTTCTTTTTCTTCTTGCTCACTAAATTTCCCCAAAACAAAATTACTCGGGTCAATTCCATCTGGTAACCCGATACCAATTCGAAGCCTGGAAAATTTCGTATTGCCAAGATGCTCAATAATCGATTGCAATCCTTTATGTCCTCCACTGGAACCCTGTTGACGGAATCGCAGTGTCCCAAACGTCAAATTAAAATCATCAGAGATTACCAATAAATTTTCTATTCCTTCAGGGATATTACATGTTACTCTTTTTATTGTTTCGCCTACATTATTCATATAAGTTTGAGGTTTTACCAATAATACCTTTTCGTCAAAAATATAACCTTCATTTACTAAAGCCAGATATTTCTTCCTTAATGAAAAAATATTCTTGCTCCCGGTATATAAATCAGAGATTACCAATTTATCAACCACTCTAAAACCGATATTATGTCTCGTTCGCTCAAACTTCTTACCAGGATTACCTAATCCCACAATAACTTTCACAAAGATTACTTCTTTTGTTCCTTATGTGAAGGGTTAGTTTCTTTTCCTTCTGACGGTGTTTCTGATTCTTCAACAGGTTTCTTTTGCGTTATTACTTCCGGTTCGGCTATAGTTTCTGTTAGAGCAGGAGCGACCACCTCTTCTACTTTTGCTATATGTACGCCTGCTACAACGACTTCAGGACTAACAGAGGTATTAACATCTTTTGGTAATGATAAATCTTTAACCCGTAATAATCCACCTAATTCAAGATGACTGACATCAGCATTAATTCTCTCAGGAATAGCCATCGGTAAACATTTAACAGTCAGATGTCTGAGGTTTTGTTCCAATACCCCTCCTTCTTTAACACCTTTAGGTGCTCCCTTCAAAATAATCTCCACAGAAACAGTCAGCAACTCATCCATAGCTACTCTGGTAAAATCAATATGAATGATAGCTTCATCCACGGCACTATATTTTAAATCTTTCACCACTACTCGTTCTGTTTTACCGGGAAGTATAAGTTCAATAAGTCTTGCACCATGTCCTGATAATTTCAAGGCTTCCTTTTTAGAAATCATTAACAATTCATTAGCATCCTTGCCGCCATATAAAACTGCCGGAATTATGTTTTGCTTTCTCAATCGACGGGATTCTTTAGAACCTTTTTGAGTTCTTATATCCATTTTTAATGAAATTAATTCCATAACTTTATTCTTTTCTTAATGGGTTAAAATAATTGTTATTTAATTTATATAAAAAGTGAACTTACCGATTCACTATTATGAATCCTTCTGATAGCCTCACCTACTAATTCTGAAATAGACAATATTTTTATAAACGGTTTCATTTTAGTTGAATCTAAAGCAATAGTATCTGTAAGAATTACATCCTTAAATTTAGCACGGGCTAATTTTTCCATAGCATTACCACATAAAACGGCATGGGTTGCGCATGCATAAATATTCTTAGCTCCTTGCTCTCTCAATACGATAGCTGCTTCACTTATAGTTGTAGCCGTAGATATCATATCGTCAATCAATAATACATTCTTATCTGAAACATTGCCAATAATATGCATTACCTCTGTCTGTTTTGAACCAATACGTCTTTTATCAACTATGGCTAAATCAGCATTAAGTTTTTTAGCATAAGCCCGAGCCATTTTTATGCCGCCAACATCAGGACAAACAACAACCAGATTAGAGTTGCCCAGGTTAATACGCTCTAAATAATCCGTTATTACCGGAGCAGCATAAAGATGGTCAACCGGGATATCAAAAAAGCCTTGTATTTGCGAGGCATGTAAATCTATAGTCAGTATGCGTTCAGCCCCGGCAGTTGTGATTAGATTTGCCACAAGTTTTGCCGTAATAGGCACACGACCTTCAGCCTTACGGTCTTGACGGGCATAACCGAAATAAGGTAATACTGCTGTAATCCTTCCGGCTGAAGCCCGTTTCAAGCAATCTATAATAATCAAAAGCTCCGTTAAATTATCATTTGTCGGTGTGGACGTAGATTGAATTACAAATACATCGGCACCACGCACATCATCATTAATTTTAATCTCAATTTCACCATCCGGGAATCTGCCGAGATAAATGTCTCCGGGTTTAATACCGAGTTTGGCGCACACCAGTTTACTCAGGTTTATACTGGCACTACCGCTAAAAACCTGCAATCGATTTCTCAAACCCATCATTATAAATCTCTCCTATTATATCTTTATCTTGCTTTTTAATGGCTTAGCAGGCACGCCTACTACGGTTACGCCATCAGGTATATTTTCGCCTTTAGGCACAACGGCGCCTGCACCGGTTTTAGTATTTTTACCCATTTTCATCGGCGCTATCAAAATAGTCCCACTACCTGTTGATGCACCGTCTTCTATAATAGTTTGCTCCTTACGAACGCCATCAAAATTAGCCGTGATTGTCCCGGCACCGATATTAACATCATTACCTATTACGGCATCACCTAAATAACTAAGATGCTTCGCCTTAGAATTCATTCCAAGTCTTGTCTTCTTGGTCTCGGTAAAATTACCCACCGCAGCACCATCTTCAAGAACTGTTCCACCTCTAAGATGGCTGAATGGCCCTATCTGGCATCCTTCACCAATCTTTACATTAGAACGGATAACCGAGAAAGGATAAATAACCGTCCCTTTCCCAACTGTTACTCCTTCCTCAATATAAATATTCTCAGGTGATACAATAATTACGCCTTTTTGGATTAAATCATTAATTATCCGTTGTCGCATTAACCTGCCAACAACGGTTAATTCATCATAAGTATTAACGCCTAAACATTCCGATGCATTATCTTCTAAATACGTCTTTATATTTTCACCTTCTTTTGCCAAAATTTCTATTACATCCGTTAGATAATACTCTCCATTTCCGGAATGAGGTTTAATCTTTTCCAACGTCCTAAAAACGCTTGGATTAAAAACATATGTCCCTGTATTTATCTCCTTAATTTTCTTCTGTGTTTCATTAGCCTCTCGTTCCTCTATAATACCCTTAACTCTTCCCCTTTTATCCTTTAATATACGTCCATAGCCAGTAGGATTATCTAATTGACAAGTAAGTATTGTCGCCGCTGCTTTAGGAGAATCAATATGAACCTGAATTAGTTTCTTTAAAGTCTCTGCAGTCAACAATGGCGTATCGCCACAAACAACCAAAATAATACCGTCAACACCTTTTAATAATGATTGGGTAACGGTCAAAGCATTCCCGGTCCCCAGTAATTTCTCCTGGGTAACCCAGTGTACCTCCTCGTTTCTAAAAGTATTTTTTACCTTATCAGATTCATAACCAACTATTACATAGATGCCGTTAAGTTCACCTGATTCACGGATAGTATTATCCCCGCCTGAACGGCGCCCGCCAGACCGGATGTCCTGTCGGGCTGGCAGTCGGGCAGGCAGACTCTTTAGTATCTTAAGAGTATAATACAAAAGAGGTTTACCGCATATCTCATTAAGAACCTTCGGGTAACCGGAAAGCATCCGCGTCCCTTTACCCGCGGCTAAAACCACAGCCGAAACTTTTATTAAACCTTCCTTCATC
>JAZDFP010000133.1:0-6487 GCA_043807745.1 Planctomycetota bacterium | reverse complement strand
TCACTACCTGATTGATGTTTAATAATATCCACGCCGAGCCGTTCAGCCCAGATGGTAAGTTGTTCAATGGCTGCAGCACGGAAGGTATCGCTTGCCGCTAATAGCACCGATTTTTTATTCTGTTTAAAAAGGTATGCTAATTTAGCAATAGAAGTTGTTTTACCGCTTCCGTTTACCCCGGTTATTAAAATAACGGTTGGCCCTGCCGGTGCAAAACAGATTTGATTATTATTAGATTGATTCTTAAGATCGTTTTTTAGTTCGTTTTTCAGATAATCAATGATTTGAGAAGCATTGGTTAAACGACCTTCCTTATAATCTAATTTAAGGTTTTCGATAATTTTGACGCTCTCTTTAACACCGATATCTGAAGTAATAAGAATCTCTTCCAGGCGATTAAGAAGTGTTTCATCAATCTGAACCCCTCTAAGCAAATCACGGACATCAGTAGAAAGAATCTTCCTGGTCTTTGCTAATCCGTCTTTTAATTTACCTAATAAATTCATTAATGACATAGTTATTTAGCAGTATAAAAATCTATGTGAGTGTATTAAGAAGTTTTAATGTTCTGTGATACAATACTATCCAATACCCCATTAACAAAAGAAGCAGAATTAATATCGCTGTATTTCTTGGCAAGTTCTATTGCCTCATTAATACCTACTGCTGCTGGAATATCATCACGGAAAACAAGTTCATAAGTAGCGAGTTGTAAAATAACCCTGTCAACTAAAGCAATCCGCTCAAATTTCCAATTAGTTGCACATTGTCTAATAATATTATCAATCTGATGCTGGTGTTTAAAATAACCATCAATCAATTCTTTCGCATATTCTATTATTTTTGTATTTATGTGTAACGAATCTTCGGGTAAGTCTCCCATCTTCATCAAAATATCAGCCACATCAGAACTCTGAATATTATTTTGGAAATTAAGTTGGTAAAGAGTTTGTAAAGCAAGTTCTCGAGATTGGGTTCTTTGACGCATAAATAATCCTAAACACCGTTAATAAGGCGTGGATTGATTAAGTGGAATAGGCCGATAAATCTTAACCCAGTTGGTCAAGGATATTAACCATTTCAACCGCGGCTTCGGCAGCTTGAGCACCCTTATTACCTCTCTTAATACCAGCTCGTTCCATTGCTTGTTCAGCGGTTTCTGCGGTAATAATACCAAATTCTATCGGGATACCGCTTTCGAGCGATACCTGTGCAATACCCTTGGCTGATTCTGAGGCAATGTAATCAAAATGAGGCGTATCACCCTTAATAATCGCGCCCAAGCAAATAATCGCATCATATTTCTTAGTTCGCACAAGTTTCCTGGCGATAAGCGGAATTTCAAAAGACCCCGGCACCCAAACAATATCAAAATTCTCTTTCTTGACACCGCTACGAATAAGCCTATCCTGTGCGCCATCAAGAAGCCTTTGTGTTATTAATTCATTAAAACGACTGACAATAATTGCAAACCTTTTACCTGTTGCATTCAAACTACCCTCATATATCTTACCCATAATACACCTCTTTCTTTAAATAATTCATCTGATTATTATATGTGTTTAATACCAGAAAAATAATGAGGTTAGCAAGAAAAAGTCTTAAAATTCGGAACCATCCGCCATATCCGCCAGAGGCGGATCTGCCTCAGGCACAGAGTAGCAAGAAGAAGACTGCTTCCGATAAATATAAAAAATACTTTTAATATCTATTGGATTTTGTATATTCAGTGTATCATGTTTTAATAGTATTAACTTTTTAAGAGGATACTAAAATGAAAAGTAAAGAAATAAAGCAAATTGTAAAAGACGGTTATACCAAAATAGCCAATTCCGACGTTCCCCGGGACTGTTGTAATTCTAAAAGTTGCTGCGGAACTGCCGTATCAAAAAAGACTATCAGTAAGGGAATAGGATATTCTGATAAGGAAATTAACAGCGTTCCTGATGGTGCAAATTTAGGGCTTGGTTGCGGCAATCCTATTGCTCTTGCCTCCTTAAAAAAAGGAGAAGTTGTACTTGACCTCGGTTCAGGCGCCGGCTTTGATTGTTTCCTTGCCTCCAAGAAGGTCGGGGAAACAGACAAAGTAATCGGTGTAGATATGACCCCGGAAATGATTAAAAAGGCAAAAGAAAATGCCCGAAAAGGCAATTATAATAATGTGGAATTCAAACTCGGAGATATTGAAAATATGCCAGTTGATGATAACTCCGTTGATGTCATCATTTCAAACTGTGTTATCAATCTTTCGCCTGAAAAAGAAAAAGTATTCAAGGAAGCATTCAGGGTATTAAAACCAAACGGCAGACTAATGGTCTCTGACATAGTTCTGATAAATAAACTCCCTGATTGTATCAAAGACTCTATCGAAGCCTATGTAGGATGCCTTAGTGGTGCGATAATGAAGAATAAGTATATCGGCGCCATCAAAACAGCCGGGTTCCAAGATGTTAGAATAATAGAGGAGACATCCTTCCCTATTGATTATATGGCTAACGATCCAACTGCAAAAGCACTTATTAAAAAATCAAATATACCGACTGAAAAGATAAAACAGACTGTAAATTCGGTAAATAGTATAAAAGTTTACGGATTAAAACCGGGAAATGAAATCAAAAATGATATGTTACGCCGATGATAAATCCACCCATCTCGTTCTTTAATGTCTGGTCTGAGCCATTCAACATCGGATAAACATTAGTATGATTATCACCTTCAGCCTTTAGAAGCAGATATTTATAGCCGCCGTTAACTGAAAAATTAGGCGTATAATAGTAGTTCAAACGGATGTCATAATGGATTCCGGTTCCATTGGCTGAGATAACATGTTTCTGTTGTTGTGCCACCGGACGCTTGGGGTATTTAACAGAAGTATACTTGGCAGTTATGTGCGGGGCGTAGCCTGCTGAAAGACTTACTGAAATCTTCCGAATTAGAAACACCTCCTCTTTAATCCTGAAATCAATACCACGATAATATATGTTGTATTTCTCCCAGTCTCCTACAAATGTCTTATTATTGTTTAATGGATTATTCCAATCAATAAAAACACTCGCGTCTTTATAGGTTATAGAATTTTTATAACCAATATACCCGACTCCGATATCCAATCTTGATATGGAATTAGTATCTTTCCCCATAAGTCTATAGAATAATCCGCAACTTGCAAGACTGCTCCTGCCTTCAGCAGTAGTATAACTCAGGTCTTTAAGATAGCCCTGTTGATTATGCACCATATATGTTTGTTCTTCATCTCTTATAAAACCACTACTAAAGGTCAAATCAGCCGAAACTATCTCATTATATTTCATCTCAAAAAGATAAGTATTAACAGATGCCATTATAGAATCAGTCGGATGATTAATATACCAATTATTAGAAACCTGAGGGTCTTTGCCTTCAAGTATAAACTCGCCTTGATTAGACCAGACGTAAGATGAAACACTGCCTTTGATTTCAGCAAAAATGGTTGTGTTGAATGAAGCCGATATGGAGAGCAAAAAAATTATAACAAGAAACCTAAATAATGAATACATACTTATGTTGTATTTATATAATAATTATCTATAATATGTCAACAAAAATAAATGCGCCCGTAGCTCAGTAGGATAGAGCGGCGGTTTCCTAAACCGCAGGCCAGTGGTTCGAATCCACTCGGGCGTATTTCCCTGCCCGACTTGACGACCGGTCACCCACAGGGTGCCCAGTGGGCAGGCGGTTTGGAATCGTTATCTACCCCTTAATGATAATTCAATAATCTTTTCGCATAGTTGCGGAAATTTAATACCTGAGATATACGCTGCCTTGGGCAACAAACTCCGCTCGGTCATTCCCGGAATCGTATTTATCTCCAAAACCACCGGTTCTTCTTCATCAGAATAAATCAAATCTACCCGGGCAAATCCTGAACAACCCAGTGCCTTATAGGCTTTTAAGGCAGTTCGCTGTATCAATCTCATTGCCTTATCAGACAGGTTCGGATTTAAAATATACTCTGTATCTTTATCCTGATATTTGGCTGAGTACGAAAAGAATGTCTGCCTGGGTCTTATCTCTATCACCGGCAAAGCACTATTACCCAGAATACCGACCGTTACTTCCCTGCCTTTGACATACTGCTCAATCAGAATATGAGAATCATATTTGGAAGCATCCTTTAAGGAATGACAAAACTCTTTATCATTACGGACAATAGATACGCCTATGCTTGAACCTTCATTGCACGGCTTTATCACAACCGGATACTCAAGTCTGGGGCATAGAGCATATAGCGTATATTTTTTCTTTGCTCTATGCTTTATGCCAGTTATGAAGTATGGTGCCGTAGGTATTTTCCCTCTCTGGAAAATCCTTTTAGTAATAGATTTATCAAATGCTGATTTAGAGGCAATTACTCCTGAACCCGTATAAGGAATATGATATCGTTCCAAAATACGTTGGATTGTGCCGTCCTCACCGAATTTACCGTGTAAGGTAATAAAAGCAAAATCCATATCCAAAATGGATTTCTTTACTGACGGTTTTTTAATATCAATAATCTTAACCGGATACCCGAGAGTCGATAAGGTATCAGCCACAGCTTTACCTGAACGCAATGATATATCTCTCTCAGATGAAAAACCGCCCAATAAAACACCGATACGCAGTTTCTTCTTCCTGAATAATGATAACAGGTTATTTCGTTTAATCATAAATCATTCTATCTGTGTGCATCTGTGGTTTCACCATACCTCTATCTCCAATCCCAGATTAACCTTGAACTTCTTACGAATAGTCTTTTTGATAATCTTAATCAATTGCATTACATCGCTGGCTTTGGCATTTCCGTCATTAACGATAAAATTAGCGTGTTTGGTAGAAACCTTGGCCCCGCCGACACTAACGCCTTTCAACCCTGCCCGGTCTATCAATGCACCGACGCTATAACAGGGCTGGTTCCTGAAGACACAACCGGCGCTTCTGGCATTCAGCGGCTGTGTCATTTTCTTCTCGTCTAATATCTCCTTAATACGTTTACGAATCGCACCGGTACCAGATGATTTCAATCTGATAACCACTTCACTGACTAATATGTTTTGGCGACAAGAAGATAATAATTCCTTACGCCCCCCGAATCCCTTCGGGGCAAGATTGGAATAACGGTAATCAAATTGGAGTTCCCCTTTACGGGCATAAAGGGTTTTAATCCGGCCGTCCTTATTGATAACGTTGACTGAATCTATCACATCAGCGATTTGACCCCATTTACCGCCGGCATTCATCACCACCGCACCGCCGAGCGTCCCGGGTATGCCGACCAGCGGCTCTAACCCGCTCAAGCCCATCTTGGTTGCATCGTTAATGAGTTTGGGTAATGGATAAGCCGCTGAAACTATCAGCCGTTCATCTCCTTTTCTCTCAATATTAAACCATTGCGACTTGAGCACAACCCCTTTAACTCCCCTATCATTAACCAAAAGATTGGTCCCTTTACCCAAGATATATATCGGAATCCTTTTCTTATGGCATAACCGATAAATCTCCCGGAGTTGCTGAAGGGTTTTAGGGGTTACAAAAATCTCTGCCCTACCGCCGATGCCGAATGAAGTATGATTGGCAAGCGGTTCCTGATAATGGACAATATCCTGACAATGAGCAAATATATTCTTTACACTGGTCAACCCCGTTAGAGATAGGTCGTCTTTAGACGACCGTAACATAATATCAAATGCTCTTTTTATACTTGAATCATGTTTCATATTAAACTTTTTTCCCAAATCGTATCAATCATCTCTAACGGGGTCAACATACTTTCCTATATATCGTCAATATAGCCATTCATAATAAGTCTATAATTCCGCTGACACGCCTATTAAATTGTATCCATAGATTACACAGAAAGAATAATAGGTATAAATAGCAATTTAGCCCCATTTTAGGACGAAAATGGCTGTTTTTGGCATTTTCGGATTTCCGAAGTCATTATAAATCAATACCTTATATAGGCAGAGGGGTGATGCCCCCCCTGGGTGAAGATAACCCCCACCCCGTTAAAAGACAACCCCTACCCCGTTAAAAGACAACCCCTATCCAGTTAAAAGACAACCCCCACCCAGTTAAATGACAACCCCCACCCAGTCAAATAGCAACCCCTACCCAGTTAAATGGCAACCCCTACCCAGTTAAAAGATACCGCCACCCCCCTGCGAAAAATAGACCATTCTCCAGTGCTACGCACTAAGTCATAATTCAGAATACAGTATGCAGTCCCTACAAGAGACCGTAAATCTCTGGTTTAATTATTTGTCGTGGTTTCATGGTCTCCTTATAAATTATCCGTGTGTATATGTGGTTTCATATAATTTCTTATTCTATTAAAGAAACCGCCCTGAAAATACGATAGAAATACCTGATACATTACAGGCTGTCCAAAAAGTCCAGCCTGAATCACCAATAACCAATGAACCAATAACCAAATAATAAACAAGCACCAAATTCCAAACACCAA
>JAZDFP010000132.1:0-2520 GCA_043807745.1 Planctomycetota bacterium | reverse complement strand
TGCATCATACGGATTGACCATCTGCGCCGAACGGGTCGCCATATATAATGCCGTTGCGAATGGCTATAAGAAATTCAAGGCGATTGCCGTGGTTACCCCTGATGGCTCCTATCCCTGTGGTGCCTGTCTGCAGGTAATGGCTGAATTCGCTCCGGATTTGACACTGATTATATCGGATACCAAAACTAAACCGATTATTATAAAACTGAAAGACTTATTACCGAAAGCATTCAGACTGAAGGAGTAAGATATGTCACAAATAGTTCGTTGCGGTTTAATCCAGGCATCTAATGTCAAGGGACCTAAATCATCTAATTCGGCTATCAAAAAGGCAATGATAGATAAGCATCTTAAACTTATCAAGCAAGCCGCAGATAAAAAGGTTAATGTCCTCTGTTTGCAGGAGATATTCTACGGTCCGTATTTTGCCGCGGAACAAAACCCGCGCTGGTATCAAATCGCCGAGAAAGTGCCCCACGGCCCGACCATTACTCTGATGCGTAAATTAGCCAAGAAATATAATATGGCTATGGTCGTTCCGATATACGAGGAAGAACAAACCGGTGAATACTATAATACCGCAGTGATTATAGATGCCGATGGCAAATACTTAGGCAAATACCGTAAGAATCATATCCCCCACTGCTATCCGGGCTTCTGGGAAAAGTTCTATTTCCGTCCGGGCAATTTAGGTTATCCGGTATTCCAGACCAAATATGTCAAAATCGGGGTAATCCTGTGCTATGACCGCCATTTCCCAGAGGGCGCAAGGATACTGGGCATAAACGGCGCACAGATTGTCTTTAATCCCAATGCCTCGGTGGTCAGTCTTTCAAAACATATATGGGAACTGGAGATGTCTGCACACGCCGCATTTAACCAGTATTTCGTCGGAGCTATCAATCGGGTCGGCAAGGAACCGCCATGGAATCTGGGTGAATTCTACGGCACGAGTTATTTCGCCAATCCGCGCGGTAAGATTATTGCCAAGGCAAGTGATAATAAGGATGAAGTGCTGGTTGCTGATTTGGACATTGACCTTATTAGAGAAGTCCGTGATAACTGGCAATTTTATAGAGACCGCAGACCAGAAACATATACCGAGATATTAAAACCGTAGGTGTTTATAACCTTTTAATGTAGAAATTACTTGACGTCTAAGACATGATTTTCTTAATATTATGGTTATGAGTAGAACCAATAATTCTCGTATCGCAATTGTTCTATCATTAATATTATATTTCATATCTTTCTTCGGTATTTCATTCTATCACTCTGTTGAGATTTCATCTGATACCGACAAATGTCCTGCTTGCAACGAAACCAAGACATCATCAGACGAAACAAATATCAGCGAAAGATGTGAACCTAATAATCCCTGCCATAATCCCAATCATACTCATCATAATCATCAATCACATGACCATAATTGTTTCTTGTGTGTTAATATCCAGCAACATTTTGAAGGTGTTTTATTAGGATGTTCAATTAATATAAATTCAGATATACTCTGTCTCAATGCATTTTCATCCATCAGCAACACTGCTTACGAAAATCCCATCTTTAATACTATTGAAATCCGCGGTCCACCCTCTCCTTTCATTGTTTAATTCAATCATTCATTATCTAACAATTGGACTATCATCACAATTTAGGAGAGGTATTTATGAGATATTTATTTATTCTCTGTATATGTATTTCCCCTGCTGTGCTTTTTGCCCAGCAGACAAACCAGTCATCTGGTGCAAAATCTGGATATTTTAATCCCGATATCTCGGTAATCATTGATAGTGTCTACCAGCAGTCCAGTCCAAAGCATAATGTTGGCAGTGTATTACAGGATATAAAAGGATTCACAATTCCGACCGACGCTGAAGAAGAACCAATAGAAGGCATTAATCCGCGGGAATCTGAATTAGTCCTTTCATCCATTATAGACCCGTATTTTTCAGGTTATCTTATTGCTTCAATGCAGAATGAAGGAGCCGGTATAGAAGAAGCCGTAATCCAGACCACAGACCTACCATACGGATTTGAGGTTAAAGCAGGTAAACTGTTCAGTAATTTCGGTCGAATGAACTCACAGCACAGTCACGTCTGGGATTTTATTGATAGGCCGTTGATTTACCAGTTAACGTTAGGAGAAGAAGGACTTAATGATACAGGGGTTCAGGTATCATATCTGGCACCAACTTTTTATTATTTGCTTACCGGAATTGAGGCATTTCAAGGGAATAATGAACTGATGTTTAATTATTCAGGTAAAGGTTCACTACCCGAACGTTCTGGTCCGAGAGTATTAGTAGGTTGGTTAAAAGCGGCGCCAAATTTGCCGGACTGTCATGCCCTGCAATTGGGGACATCATTCGGTCATGGTATTCAGCAGAAGATTTTTGATAATAACAATAATGGAACTGATGACCAGTGGCTGGATGGATATCGCTTGTATTTGCATTGATACTTGCAGCAAGCGTTATGAGGCAGAGCCCAGGGAACAGTGAGATGCAAAGAATTGCATCC
>JAZDFP010000131.1:0-10559 GCA_043807745.1 Planctomycetota bacterium | reverse complement strand
CATATAATTTGCTGACTGCAAGATGATGTTCTCTTTCTGAGGAAGAATGAATAATATTAAGAACTGCTTCAGCCTGAGAAAGATTGATTCGCCCATTAAGGAATGCTCGCTTGGTAAATTCTCCCGGGGTGGCTAATCTTGCTCCTTTACTGATAAAATATTCTACAATGCTTTCCAGTAATACTCTTGCTCCAAATGTGTGGATTTCCACAACATCTTCCCGCGTATAAGAACGCGGTGCTCTCATCAAATAAAGGGTAACCGGAATACGACATTTCTGTTGTAATGATTTTTTATCTGTTCCACCTGCCGACAAGAAAGCAGGTTTGATATTAAGGGTGCAACAAACAGTCTGCCAATTTTTATTGGTTAATGGTTGAGCAACAGTATCCTGAACAAGTTGGAATGCTTTCTTGCCGGAAAGACGAATTATCCCTCTAAGAGAATTTCCTGATGGGCTTGAAATAGCAATGATGGTGTCCTTATCCATTTGCTGTTCGATGTATGGCTGACTATCTAAAATAGTATTTCTTAATAAGTAGTTGTTCAACTATACCCAGAAGAGTGCTTGTGAACCAATATAGGGTTAATCCTGAAGGAACATTGTAAAACATAATACCAAAAATAAGCGGCATAAAGATAAATAGTTTCTGTTGCTGACGGGTTTGCGGGTCAGGCGACTTCGGTTGAGTGAGCGATTGGATTAACCATGAAAGTGTCATAATAAGGGGTAAGACATGAAGATATGTCGCTCCCAAAATAGGAAAAGGTAATTTACAAAGATGGTCAGCCTGAGAAAGGTCGTTAATCCATAACATAAACGGTGCTTGACGCAATTCAATAGCTAAAGCCAATGCCCAGTATAACCCGAAAAAGACCGGTATTTGCAAGAATATCGGCAAACAACCGCTGAGCGGATTGACGCCGTATTCTTTCCATAATTTTAACTGTTCTACGCCTAATCTTTGTTTGTCATTTTTATATTGCGCCTGTAATGCTTTGATACGAGGTGCAAGTTTCTGAAGACGATACATAGATACCTGGCCTTTTTTAGTAATAGGGAATAAAACCACCTTTATGATAATTGTAAGAACAATAATAGCAATTCCATAATTCTTGAACATACCATACAGTCCTGCAAGGATGAAAAGAAGAATCTTACTGATGAATCCAAACCAGCCGTAAGATAATAATTTATCAAATCCTGAATTGGTGAAAGTGGCTAATTCAGAAGTCGCCTTCGGTCCTGCATAGAAAATAAAATCCAATCGTTTTATCTCACCAGGTTTAAGGAACAATTCTTTCGTTTGAAGATAGAAATTAAGATTTAATAATTGCACTGCTTGAGCAGAAGCACTATCGGTAATAGAAGATTCTATTAAATCAAAATTATAGGTGGCTATATCCGTATTAGACACCGGCACAAGAATTGTAGCGAAATATTTGCTGGCTATACCTGTCCACACCACATTATCTTGTCCCTGTGTTAAAACATCAGATTTAATATTCTTGGATTTTAGTTTAGCCGGTAATGGTTGTTCTTTAATATACCACTTGTTTTCCTTATCGGTATATGCATGTAATCCGGTAATATCGCCAAAATTATAGGTTTCATAAGGGATATCACCTGTCCCATTTATAACTAAGGTTGAAGTAATCGGACTATCAGAAATATTTTCCAGACTGATATTGTAATCTAATGTGTAGTTATATTTATTTAGTGAAAATGCCTTATAAATCACCAATCCTTCTGGTGTCGTGTAACGGAATTTTATCATTGAATCAGTTTCTTCTACTATTTCCCATAGGTTATTTTTAATATCAATATTGGATTGGATAAATTTTAGCGTCAGGGCGTATTTATCAGGTTCGACGGCGTTGATAATAGATAACCGGCTGGTGGTTTTTGTGGCTTTATATTGTTTGAATGTAAAAGATTCTATACCCGCGCCTTTATTGCTGATTGTTGCCTGAAAATAATTATTCTCTAATTTCTTAGGTTTTAGAATAATATCAGATGGCTGTTGATATTTCGTTGGGATTTTCTGTTCGTCGCCTTGTTTTGACTGATTAGTCCCGACAGACTCCGTCGGGATTAAACCAGGCTTATTCACATCCTGTTTATCTGATTGAGGTGCTATTTCCTTGGTAATTGGAGCAGGTTTTTCCTTAGAAGCAAAACGCGGTGCTATAAAATGTATATAACCAAACCAGATAAAAACTGATAATATAATAAATAAAAAGGTTCGTTTATCCATACTTGTTCATACTCTCCCTTTCAGTTCACAGAAACATTTCGGACAGCGTAATAGATTCCGTTCTTCTATCCAATCCCTTTGACTACCGCATTTCGGACAAGAACGATTGGCTTCATCTATTAACATCACCGGAATATCATCTTCTATCCGATACACACAAAGACATTCTGGATTAGTGCAAATAATATCAGAGTCTCTCTGTTTGCAATCTGACTTGCAAAAAGGACATATCAGAACATTCAGCACTTCTTTTTTTATCATATTGCCCCTTCAGTCTCTAAGAGTCTCTTTTTTAGTTTTACTCCGCCGATAGCAGAAAAACTACCTAAAGACCCATTAGACCTAACAACTCTGTGGCAAGGAATGATAAGCGGTAAAGGGTTTTTAGCCAGTGCATTACCCACCGCACGACTCCCTTTCGGACACCCGACTTTCTCCGCTACCCATTTATAAGGTCGTATCGTCCCATAGGAAATAGTTCTTAGCACCTTATAAACCGCTTTCTCAAAATCAGAACTATCTCTTAAATCAATTTTATATCTTCCCGAAGAGTTTCGGGATGGGTAAGAAGTTAATATCTTTGTATCACCAAAGTCAACCTTTTCTCCATTAAAATAATGATTGAGGTCTTTCAAGAAACGTAAAATGTGCGGTCGTAGTTTATAGTTTTTAGTTTGTTGTTCGTTTAACGAACCGCTAATAACAAACAACGAATTACAATTTTTACCGAATCTTCTTAATATCAATGACTTATTATCTGACGGCAGAATGATTGTCTTGATAGTATCTCTGTCGGTAATCAAACCACACCAACCCCAAGAAGTCTTAATTAACCAATGGTCCATATTTTATCGTATGGAATTTCAAAGGGGAAATCCTAACAGCACTTAACCCTTCGGGTTAAGTGCTGGACTGCGATAGGCTAAAATCTAATACGACCCAACACCCACTGGGTGCTGTCCGAAGGAAGATAGTTGCACGAGCGATAGCAAGTGCCTATCTGGTCAACGTATCAATTTCTTGGCTACAAATCCTAATAGTAACCACTTGTTAGAGGATAACCCAAAGGGACGATAGATTCGCACCAACTCAATACCGGCATTATTTAATTCTTTCTTAATATCATCCCGTGAAAAATAATTAAACCTCGGATGATGGTGGAAAAATTTCTGGGACAACCAATCTCCAATAATACTTACAATACTTTTATGACGGCACTCAATGATAATCCACGCCCGGCTGACGCGGCTCATCTCCTTAAAAACCAGATTCCTAACTTCCTTAGGAACTTTCATCGTAAGAAAACGGAGGCAGGTAACAACGTCAAAACTATCATCCTTAAAAGGCATTCGCTCAGCATCGCACTGGATAAGCGACGCTGTCTGGCCTGGCTTTAATATGGAACGGGAATGTTGCATCATCTCTATTGAAATATCAGCACCTATGAAGTTAATACCTCCTGATAACAGGATTGGGAATATCCGTCCCGTGCCGCAAGGGATATCAAGCAACGAATTAATCTGATACCCACCTGCCCGACTGGACAACCGGTCAGGCGGGTTTGTTTTTATACCGTTTAGAATTCCTTTTATTGCCGTCAGAAATTGACGATTGAGTCTCTGTTTTATCGGAGAATTCAAAAACCGTTTGTTATCATAGGTGTCAGCCATTCCTGTGGAGCGGTAACTTATCTTGACATCTTTATATTCATGGGACATATTCGTAAAACTCCTTTATTTCACCCCGTTAGAGATAGTCCCGACGAAGTTTTTTATTCCTAAGCAGAAAGAAAAATTTTCTATTGCTATCAGATGATTAGTAACCTAATTATCATTCATTAAGTTAAACAGTCTAACATCTACTTCTTCTTATAAACCCATTTAACAAATTGTAGTTTTTGCATGATATTCATTAAATCTGATTTATCTTTAGCAAATCTAAATTGCGCCCAGATGGAATGTTCCTGTTTGAAATTATCTAACATGTGGGATCTATCCCACTCCTCTAATTCTAATGTATTATCCAAATCACCTAATTCTCGAGATAATTGATACGAAAAATCTAATATTTTATACCAATAATTATCATCAATTTTGACCAATATAATCATAAACTCAGGCCAAGCCGATTCGCCATTTGTCGTTTTCATATAAAACCAAACGTCATCAGGTAAATCACCATTAAATTTCCTACAAGATTCTACTGAGGTATTAGAAAAAACCTGTTTGTTAGTTATCGTTTCCACACCTTTTCGAATAGCCCATTTAGGTCCCCAGCCATTTTTACCTTTTACATATTTAATGCTATAAAGAGGAACTAATACTATTAATAAGAAAATTAAGACTATAACACTAACTCTTTTCCAATTTACCATAATTTTTATCTTTTTATTATGACATTATCAAACATCTCTAACGGGGTTCACGGTTTGAGCATCCATATAACTCTGGAGCATCAATTGTGCCGAGGTAATATTAATCTGCTGGCGTTTATCTTTATGAGAAAGATTAACATCTCTCAGTAATATCTCTGCCTGTTTGGACGTTAACCTTTCATCCCATAAAATTACAGGAATATTAAGAACCTTCTTGAGTTCCTCAGAGAATTTCATTACTTCCTGGGCGCTTTGGCCGAGAGTATTATCCATTCGCTTCGGCAACCCAATTACAATCGACTCAATCTTTTCTTTAATAACAATCGCCTTGATGTTATTTGATAGGGAATCATTCATCTCAATGACATCATAACCGACTGCCATCCCCATCAAAGGCACGCTGACAGACAATCCTATACGTTTGCTTCCATAATCAATTCCCAGTATTTTTGCCATAATTATTACAATCCTGCCTATATTGAATCAGTATTATTCAAACTTAATTGTCCGCAAGCCGCTTGGATATCTGACCCCCGAGAATGTCTTATTGTAGTTTTTATACTCTTCCGCTCTAACACGAACTGGAACTTTTTAGCATTGGTTAACGATACGGGATTCCCCACGGTTTTCATTACCGTACTGGTATTAAACGGAATCAGATTAACCTTACAATCAATCCCCCTTATTAATTTCGCTAATGCTAATGCATCTTTATCAGACGAATTAATGCCATTTATTAAAGTATACTCAAAGGTTACCTGCCGATTAGTTTTGTTAATGTATTCTTTTATCTTTTTTATAAGTATCGGTAAAGGATATTTCTTATTAATAGGCATCAGGCGATTACGAACCTCATCAATTGCCCCGTGTAAAGAAACGGATAATTCTATCTGCAAATTCAAAGATATAAGTTTCTCAATGCCTTCGGGAATACCGCAGGTAGATATGGTAATCCGTCTGGCGCCGATATTGAATGCGTTGGGGTCATTAAAAAGCAATATTGCTTTCATCACATTATCAAGATTATCAAGCGGCTCCCCCATTCCCATAAAAACTATATTAGTAATCTGGTTACCCTGTTGTTTGCCTACAATAACTTGTTCCACAATCTCTGCCGGTGATAAATTTCTTACTAAACCTCTCTTACCGCTGGCGCAAAAGACGCAATGGAACCGGCAGCCCACCTGCGTGGAAATACAGATAGTGCATCGTCGCTCATAAGGCATTACGACACTTTCTATCGTATTTTTATCATTTAATTTAAGCAGATATTTTTGTGTATTATCAATAGCAGATACCAATTTTCTTATCAATTGAAGAGACGATATATCAAATCTGTCCTGTAATTTATTTCTCAGAGAGATACCCAAATCGGTCATATCACCAAAATCAGAAACCGCTTTCTGGTAGAGCCAGTAGAATATCTGCCTGGCACGATAAGAGTATTCGCCGTGCTTGTCCAGCCAGATTCCCAATTCTTCAAAAGATAAATCTTTAATATAATGCATATGACTATTCTAAACTACTCAAATAAAAATATCAATATTTGTAGAGGTATTGTTCTTGAATATTTATAATAACATAATTAATATCTTAAGATTTACAAAGAAGGAGTAGCAAAGATGAGGCAGTATTTTGAAAATATGCCGTCAACATTCGGCAAGCAACTTGCAGACAACCAGATTAAACAGATGCAGGAAAACTTTGAGCAGATTAAAGGCGAGGAAAAGAAATTAGCCAAGGCAGTTGAAACCGTAAAGAAGGCAGGCATACCTGCTGAGACACTCCAAAAACGGGGTGAAAAGACCGTTTATGAACGAATTGAATTATTAGTTGATCATAACCCTGATGGTTCAAGCACTTTTCTACCACTTGACACTCTTTATAATCCATCAAATACAAACGAAGAAGGCACCGCAGGCGTTGTCAACGGGCTTGGCAAAGTTGCAGGTCGTTATTGCTCTATTATTGCATCTGATAATAAAGTTTTAGCAGGTGCATGGATTCCCAATCAGGCGGAAAAGATTTTTAGAGGACAGGATATTGCCGAACGGCTTCATATTCCCCTTGTCTGGGTATTAAACTGCAGCGGTGTAAAACTGACACAGCAGGAAGAAGTCTATGCCGGCCGCCGGGGACACGGCAGACCGTTTTTTAGGCATGCCGAATTAATCCAAAAAGGAATCCCGGTTCTGGTTGCAGTCTTCGGCACGAACCCGGCAGGTGGCGGCTATCACGGAATCAGTCCGGCAATGATATTCGCCCATAAAAATGCCAATATTGCAGTAGGCGGCGCCGGTATCGTCAGCGGAATGAGTCCCAAGGGCGGATTCGATTTGGAAGGCGCTGAACAAATTATTGAAGCCACTCGTAAATTCAAGCAAACACCCCCGGGTGGAGCCGCTACCCATCACGACCATACCGGTTTCTTCAAGAAAGTATTTGATACTGAAGAAGAAGTGATTAATGCCCTGAGAGAATGTGTAAAAATGATGCCGGCATACGACCCTGAATTCTTCAGGTTCGCTGAACCTAAACCGCCATTATATTCGCCGGCTGAGATTGATTATATTATGCCCTTCAACCAAAAACGCTCTTATGACGTGGAGCAGGTAATGGCAAGAATATTTGATAACAGCGAACATACCGAATATCGTCCGGATTATGGTCCTGAAGTCTATTGCGGACTGGCAAAATTGGATGGCTTTCTGGTCGGCGTCATTGCCAATAGACAGGGATTCTTACCAAAGGGTTATCCCAAATATGCGCCCTATCCCGGTGTCGGCGGTAAACTCTACCGTGAAGGACTGATTAAGATGAACGAATTCGTTACCGCCTGCGGAAGAGACAGAATCCCGATGATTTGGTTGCAGGATACATCGGGTATAGATGTCGGCGACATTGCCGAAAAAGCCGAACTTCTCGTATTAGGTCAGGCGCTCATATATTCTATCCAGCAATCCGACTTACCGATGGCAACGGTAATTTTGCGTAAAGGCACAGCCGCGGCGCATTACATTATGGGCGGACCGCAGGCAACCAGCAACAACGCATTCACACTCGGCACCCCCACTACTGAAATATACGTAATGCACGGCGAAACTGCATCTGTTGCCTCATTCTCCAGACGATTGGTCAAGGAAAAAGATGCTGGTAAACCGTTAGAACCGGTTATTGAAGCGATGAATAAACTAGCAAAACAATATTATGACCAATCACGTCCGGTCTATTGTGCACAGAGAGGTTATGTAGATGAGGTTGTCTCATTTGCCCAGTTAAGAGACTACTTTATGATATTTACCAGAGCGTGCTATCAGAACCCCAAGAGTATCTGTCCGCAACACCAGATGATTCTGCCAAGAAGTATTAGGGGATAAGATAAAGTAAATCTTTAGCGGGATGGTGAATCTCTTATTCTTTAGGGTATAATAGCGTATTAATCACTTGACTTTTATACCGGTTATGGTAATATAATAATATGAAAGACATAAATAGTTGGGCTAAGAAGATGCGGGAAATAGGTCAGTATAAAGAGAACGAGCTGAAACAGTGGCATAAAACTACTTCCCTGCGTCAGAGAATCAGAATGACTGAAGAATTATTACTGTTGAATGACATTACTCACAAAAGAATACGATACTCGCCTCTATTTATCTCCCTTTCTAAGATGTTAGAGAAAAATGTTTGACAAAAGCGATATTGTTGCTAATATTAAATAAACAATCAATTAAGAGGATGGTAAGATGTCAGAATATTTGATTCCTATTTCTATAGAGCCATTGGAAAAAGGCGGATACCTGGCAACCAGCTCGGTGCTACAGGGATTGATTGCCCAGGGCAGAACCATTGCCGAGACATTGGAGATTGCCGAAGATGTTGCCCGCAAAATTATAGAATCCTGTATAGAACACAATGACCCATTACCTAAGGGACTTACTTCCGGCGAATCGCATAAACACAAATTAAATATCAGCATACCTGTGCCAGTGGAATTATGAGTGAATTACCGGCATTAAAACCTACAGATGTTATACACAAACTCAGGAATGGCGGATTCGTCTTTGACCGTCACGCCAAAGGCAGTCACGAAATCTGGTATAACCCTAAAACGCACAGAAGAACCGTTGTTCCAAATCATCCGGGTAGGGATATTCCTAAAGGAACGCTGAAAGCCATAATTAAACAAGCAGGATTTACAGTGCAGGAATTTAATAACCTATAAGTTTCTGTCCCCAGCACCCCGCCCACAGGCGAGACTCGCCAAAAGCGGCAGATGGTTCTGCCCAGAAGTATTAGGGGATAATAACGAAGCCACAGATTACACGGATTGGAAGAAAAGAAATAATATGAAAAAAATAATCATTTCTCTGCTGATTCTAGTATTCCTAATCGGATGCAGTTCCAAAGAAACACCAAAGTCCACTCAAGATTGGTATAATAAAGGACTTGAATTTATGAAATCAGGTAATTATGTTCAAGCAATTGAAGCCTATAATAAAGCCATTGAACTTGACCCTAAATTTGTTACAGCATGGAAAGACAAAGGGAGCGCCTTATGTATGCTTGGCAAATTCGATGAGGCTCTCATTGTGTTTGACAAAGCTATGGAACTTAACCCGACTGATTCTGAGATTTGGATTAACAAAGCCGGGGCTTTAGATCTACAAGGAAGGTATGATGATGCCATCCTATCATGTGATACAGCTATCAAACTCAATCCTGAATATGCTCCGGCATGGTATAATCGAGCCTGTGCCTATTCACGCAAACATAATAAGCAAGAAGCAATGAATGATTTAACCAAAAGCATACACCTATCTTCCAAAATCAAAGGAATTGCTAAAAAAGACGAAGCATTTAAATGGCTCTGGGAGGATGAGGAGTTTAAGAAACTAACCCAATGATTTTAGAGCATCCGAAATAGTATCCCTCACGGGATTCGTTGCTACTTTCCCCGCCTGATGATAGGCAGAGGGCGGGGAATGGTTCACTGATGTCTCCGAACGGCTTGTCCTGAGGGACGAAGGATTCGTTCAGGGCGGGGAATGGTTCACTGATGTCTCTGAACGGTTCATTCAGGGCGGGGAACGGTTCAGAAGTTCGGGGGACACCATACCCAATTCTCCGAAATAGCCCGCCCGCTTGGTAGCCCGCCTTAGATTCCGGTTAAGACCACGGTTGTAGCATTGCTCCTACGAGTTGTGGCATTACTCCTATAGGTTGTAGCATTGCTCCTACAGGTTGTAGCATTACTCCTACAGGTCGTAGTATTGCTCCTACAGGTTGTAGCATTACTCCTACAGGTCGTAGCATTACTCCTACGAGTTGTAGCATACTCCTACAGGTTGTAGCATTGCTCCTACGGGTTATAGCATTATTGCCACGGGTTGTGGCCTTGAAGCCACGAGTTCTGGGCTTGAGACCACGAGTTTTGGCCTTGAGACCACGAGTTCTGGTCTTGAGACCACGAGTTCTGGTCTTGAAACCACAAGTTCTGGTCTTGAGACCACGAGTTCTGGTCTTGAGACCACAGGTTCTGGTCTTGAAACCACGGGTTACGGTCTTGAGACCGGCTGGTCCCGGTTTGAGACCGGTTGGTCCCTGTTTGAGACCAGCTAGTCTCGGTGTGAGACCAGTTGGTCCCGACTTAAGACCAGTTGGTCCCGGCTTGAGACCAGTTAGTCTCGGTGTGAGACCAGTTGGTCCCGGTGTGAGACCAGTTGGTCCCGGCTCAAATACAGGTGTATTCGACCGGAATACGGTAGTATTAAACCGGAATACAGTAGTATTCGGCTTTGCGGTTACTTCGGTATTTTTCGTGCCTTTGTGTCTTAGTGGCGATGTTTTCTTGATTTACTGTTTATTCAAAGATATAATAATTGTTTGCTTATGGATATACCAAAAATTACTCCCCTACTTCTTGAACA
>JAZDFP010000130.1:0-2554 GCA_043807745.1 Planctomycetota bacterium | reverse complement strand
AAAGAAATTGCCCAAACCGGAATCATTTGCGGAACTGCGTTTCTGGAAAGTATCTCTGCGATTTGGTACAGAAGTTATTGCCGTTGACCCTAAAGCATTCCACAAATTACCCCAGGCAGAACAGAATAAATGGCTGCCTTTTCGGATAACTAATCTGCGGTTCTGATTAACAGATGGACACAAGAGCATGTGTCCCACAAACAAGTATTCTTCGTGACCTTTGTGGTGAATTTTCTTGACTTTATACCACTAAAAATATAATTATCTAACAAATAAGAAAGACATCCTATAAGAAGTCAAGATAACAAGATAATAAATTTAATGTATAGTCCCGCACCTATCCCTTGGGGATGGGTGCGGGATTAAGAGCTAGTAACGGCTGGCGCCTGCGGCGTCGTCCTAACTGGCTCTAAAAAAGGAGAATAATATTTATGAAAGGAATCATATTAGCAGGTGGACTGGGCACACGATTATATCCGCTTACCAAAGTAACCAATAAACATCTTTTGCCTATCTACAACAAGCCGATGATATATTATCCCATCAAGATATTAATAGAAGCAGATGTTAACGAGATTATGATTGTAACCGGAGGCAATAGTGCCGGTGATTTTATGAGGTTGATAGGCAACGGTCAGGAATTCGGCTTGAAACACGTCAGTTATGCTTATCAGGAAGGCGAAGGCGGTATTGCCGCGGCATTAAGTATGGCAGAGCATTTCGCGGCTAAGGACCAAGTAATTGTTGTTCTCGGTGACAATATTATTGAGAGAAGCATCAAATCCTTTGCTGACAAATTCCGTAGGCAGAAATCAGGTGCTAAGATTATCCTTAAAAAGGTTCCTGACCCTGAACGATTTGGCGTGCCCGTTTTTAGAGGCAGTAAAATTACCCGGATAGAAGAAAAACCCAAAGTGCCCCGCTCGCCTTTTGCTGTTATCGGTATTTATATGTATGATAATTCTGTTTTTGAGATTATTAAGACGTTAAAACCATCCGGACGCGGTGAATTGGAAATAACCGACGTTAATAATGCCTATTTGAAAAATGCTGAGATGAGTTATGACATATTAGAGGGTTGGTGGACTGATGCCGGCACATTTGAGTCTCTGCTGAAAGCCAATACTCTTGTGGCAGAGAAAGCAAAAGAGAAAATAAACATCCATGCAAAATAACGGGGTCTATTTTTCCCAAATCTCTAATAATGAATCTCAGGACTCAATCTGCTCAAAGATAGAATCGTTATTCAAAAAAGCAGGTTTCTATAACCTTATCAAAAAGGGCGATTTTGTCGCATTGAAGATACATCTGGGGGGAGAAAAGAAGAATATGTTCATCTCCCCTACATTCGTCAAGCCGGTCGTTGCTATGGTCAAAAAGGCAGGCGGACGGCCATTCATAACCGATACAAATACTCTTTACGAAAGCCCGCGCAGTAATGCCGTTGACCATCTTAGTTTAGCCGCTAAAAATGGGTTCTTGTACGAACAATTAGGATGTCCGGTTATCATTGCTGATGGGCTGGTTGGTGAAAATCAAATCTCGCTGCCCGTTGCCAACGGTTATGTCCATCTGGCAGGATTGGTGAAACGTGTTGATGTTATTATTGCACTTACTCACTGCACGGGCCATTTACTCTCAGGTTATGGCGGTGCGATAAAGAATATTGCTATGGGATTTGCCAGCCGTGGCGGTAAATTAGACCAGCATTCAGGTATCAAACCTGAAATCATTAGGGATAATTGTATCGGCTGTGCTATTTGTGTTGCCCATTGTCCGAGTGATGCTATCGTAGTAAATAATAAAAAAGCATCTATAAACAAGAAAGAATGTTACGGGTGCGGTGAATGTTTTGCGGTCTGCCCTAACCAAGCTGTCCAAGTTGATAAATGGCATAGCTCATCCGAGAGTTTTCAGGAAAAGATGGCTTTATACTGCTCTGAAATACTTAAAGACAAAAAAGTCGGATTCATTAATTTCGCTACTAATATAACTAAAAACTGCGATTGTATTGATAAACCTGAAAATCAGCTAATCCCCGATGTAGGCATTCTTGCTTCACTTGACCCTGTGGCTATTGACTCGGCGAGTATTGACCTTATCAACCAAAAAGCAGGTAAAGATATATTTAGACAATCCTGGCCCGAGATTGATTATACCATTCAACTAAAAGAAGCAGAAAGACTTGGAGTGGGCAGTATAAAATATGGAATCACGATAAGGTAACTTATACTTATGGGACACCTCGTTATTAAAGGTTGATTCGCCAGACGAAGCTTTAGCGTGGTCTGGCGGAGAGGGTGGAATTCGTTTATCCCGAGCGAAGTCGAGGGAAACCCTTAATCATATCTTCTTTTTTCATTTTACTCCAC
Organism: Planctomycetota bacterium; assembly: GCA_043807745.1. GTDB lineage: Bacteria > Planctomycetota > MHYJ01 > JACQXL01 > JACQXL01 > JAZDFP01. The sequence goes on along the minus strand of JAZDFP010000130.1, from coordinate 182 downwards.
CTCTTAACCTGCTCTTCCCGTTTCCTCGCTAAAGATATATTATCGTATTTCTCGCTAAAAACTAACTTGACGGGGTTTCTCACAGAAGTGAACTTTGCACCTTTACCGCTATTGTGTTTCTTAACCCTTTGAACCAAATCATTTGTAATTCCAGAATATAAAGAATTATCATTACATCTGAC
>JAZDFP010000129.1:0-2598 GCA_043807745.1 Planctomycetota bacterium | reverse complement strand
GGACGCAGTTAGCGCCTTAATCGAACGGCACCGTGGACAGATGCGCAAGGACGGCTACCAGAAGGTGCTTTTCGGGTCACTCGTGACAAATATCGAAGTTAGCCCGGAAGTCTGCTTCGTAATTAGCCAGGACCGGTATTCGCCTAATTGGTATTATGAAGGCGGTTACAAGTTCCAGAATCATGCTCTTACCATAGTGGGGGAACTCAAGTCAGAAGGCGAAGAGTTCGACTGTGCCTGCTATATTGACCAGTTGCCACAGGTGCGACGATGGGTTCGGAATCTCGAACGAAGACCAACGGGGTCTTTCTGGTTGCCAACCTCGACCGATAGATTTTACCCTGATTTCGTTGCTGAGCTTGAGAACGGACAATTCCTTGTTGTTGAATATAAGGGGGAGCATCTCTGGAGCAACGATGACTCAAAAGAGAAGCGGGCGGTTGGTGAACTATGGGCTGACCGAAGTAGTGGCCGCGGCATTTTTGTAATGCCAAAGGGAAGACAGTACACAGCTATTGCTGATGCAATAAGCAGAAGAGCCCGGTGATAGCGTTGAGTAACAGAATATCGATTAATATTGAGACATTTCGGACACTAGACCTATAGCGTCTTACTTCTGCGTGTGATGTATAATCCATTACTATGGCGGCGGCCAGATATAGTCGCACATTCCTGACGATTGTTATCGCAGAATCGTCTGGCACCAGAGTGTCCCGGGAATGGCTCAAATTACATCGTTATGCAACAAACGACTGTTTAGTTGGCTTTCAAGAAAAAGGCTCGACTTTGTAAATAGGATGCCGATAGAACTATAATTTGTTTCATGGAAAATCCTCAAGCAGTTTATCAGCTAAAAGTCGCGTTGAAAGATATTCGGTCTCTGATATGGAGACGATTCCAGGTCTCTGGCAATGTCAGTCTTCACCGGTTACACTTGATACTTCAGGAGGTAATAGCAATGAAAAAGATGGGCTCTATCGGTTACGGGTTGACCTCTCTCCTGGTTTTACTGGCTTTAACCCTCTCAGTCGTTAGTTGTGCAGGGAATAATCTCCAACCTGCATTGCCACAGGCTAATTTAGCTGCGGATGCGCAACAATATGACCTTATTTTTGCGGTAGCAGGGGATTCGAGGTCAGCGGTTTCGTACATCAATCCCGATGACAAAGGGAGTCCGCCCTTTGCAGGCTACATCAATACGATGGTTCAAGATGAGATGAGGAATTATCTAATTAACTATGGGAAGGGGTTGCCGGGATTTTTCTTTATGCATTTAGGAGACTTTGCCATGCGGGGCGGTACAGAAATTTTTCAGACTTATATGTTGGAGATGGCCTCACTGCAAAACGCAGGTATTCCGGTTTATGCTACCATAGGCAATCATGAACTCAGATATTATGAACCGAAAGAAACGCACGATGCCGAATCTGATGCCAACACTTTAAAAGCCCAGCAGCAATATCAAGCTACGATTGGGAAATCAAAGATGATACCTAGCGATGCCCAATTTCCTCAGGATTACGAAGGGGGTTTAGCCTACTATTTTAGACGAGAGACGCCGGGAGGGTCTTCGGTATTTATCGTATTGGATGCCTTCTATGTGAATCATGATAATCCTAAAGAACCCAACTATAAAAAGGGCTATTATTCGGATTTTCAGTTGAAATGGCTACAGGATACGTTAATATATTACCAGACTCATGGAAACGTAAAAAATATATTTGTTTTTTCGCATCAGCCTGCTTACGATGCTAACGCGGGTGACGGCAGATTTTACACCAACTATAACTCACCCGATAGCAACCGGGCTAATTGGATATTGTGGGCATTACTGGATAAATACCAAGTTGATGCGTATTTTTGCGGACATTCGCATTTTTACCATCGCTGGTTTATTCGCGGTGGAACGCCGAGTGACGCAGGTGGAAAACCGTTTGAATATCTATGGGATAAAACCGGAGACGCCAAGTGGCGGTCGCTGGGGTCTGATTTTAATACCAGCAACCTGAGCAATATTAAAGATAATAAACTGACCTGGCAAACGGTGATCCCGCAGATTGTAAATGGCTCCTGTGGAGCCGGTCTGCAGGGGTTTGGAGGTAACTCCGTACCCGCTGACAAAAGGGAAAATGCCTATAATTTCTCCATCGTTAAGGTCAAGGGCGATACGATAACCGTTGAGGTTTATTCTTTTAATGTACACACACAGGCCAAGCTTATTGATAAGTTTCAGAAACAAAGCGACCAGTGGCAAAATCTACCGACAAACTAAACTGGAGCCGGGGAAAGTTGAGATTTGATAATAACCGTCGCAGGGGACAACGGCCTTCTGTTAAGTCTACCTTGGATTAATGTCAATAAAAGAAGTTAAAAGGTGGAGAATATCTGATGATCAGAACTGCTTGATCAAGTGGTGAAATTAGATGACAGTTCTGTTAGCGATCAGGTCACAAGCTAGTAAATAGTTGAGTAAGCCTCAACACACTTTCTAGCTTATTTGATTATTGGTACAATTTTATCAGCTTAAGAAATTCACCCACTGGTTCTCTCCGCCATACGCCACCGCTATAGCTTGCAATTGCCACCTTATCAGGACAT
>JAZDFP010000128.1:0-7220 GCA_043807745.1 Planctomycetota bacterium | reverse complement strand
GATATTATTACTAACCCCATTAGCGCCGCATATGGCTGAGGAATTATGGCAGATGCTGGGTAACAAGAACAGTATCCATAAAGAGAAATGGCCTACCTATAATCATTCGGCATTGCAGATGAAGGAAATAGAGGTTGGCATCCAGATAAACGGCAAAATACGCTCCAAGATTATTATCCCCGCCAATAGTCCTGAGGAAAAAATAAAAGAACTGGCATTGGCGGACAACAAAGTTCAGAAAGAACTAAAAGGGCAGTCGCCCAAGAAAATAATTGTTATACCAGGACGGTTGATTAATATAGTCTCATAATTTAATAAACAAAGGCTAAATAATGAACGTATCTCTTGCAGGTATTATTTTAGCTGGTGGAGAAAACCGCAGAATCGGTAAGAATAAAGCCTTTTTAAAAATAGGCAATAAGACATTTCTGGATATTTTAATTGATAAATTAATGCCTCTCTTTTCTGAAATCATTATTTCAGTTAAGTCTATTAAAGAATTTATTGGTTCTACTCCAAGTAAATATCATCTTACTAAAAATGTACAATTAATACAAGACATCTTACCGATAAGAAGTAGCCTTATCGGTATTTACTCTGCCCTTCGTTCTATGCAATCTGACTATGGATTTGTGATTGGTTGTGATATGCCTTCAGTCCCGGAAAAATTAATAAGTTATTTAATCAAAAGCCGAAAAGGATTTGATGTGGTTATTCCTAATGGTTCTAATGGGCTTGAACCTCTTTGCGCTCTTTATTCTAAACGCTGTCTTAGTCCGATGGAACAATTAATAAAAAGGCGTGACTTTAAAATTATCAACTTTTTCCCACTCGCCTCGCTGTCTTGCCCTGCCTCCCAGAGTCGGCGAAGCGGGGAGGTAAAAGTAAAAATAATTAACTTGTTAGATATTGAAAAATTAAATAATTATGATATTTTCAATATTAATACTATAGAAGATTTACAACACCTACGAAATAGCGTAAAAAATACGTCAAAAGGTAAAAGGTCAAGGAAAATCTTAGCCGCGAAGGCACAAAGACACTAAGAAGAAATTAACGGGTTGTTTCCTTCGTGTCTTGGTGTCTTTGTGGCAAAACTAATATAATTTCCTATGCAATCACCTACATCTCAACAAATCAAGGAGGTCATCAATCGCTTTGAGCCGAAGAAGGCAAGCCTTGTCATCCCCATCCTGCAGGCAATACAGGAAAAATTCGGCTATGTCCCTCCGGAATCATTGAGTCTTATCAACAAACATACAAATGTAGCGCGGAACAAAATCTATGGTGTTCTTACTTTCTATGCCCAGTTCAGTACAACCCCCCGTGGTAAATATGTCATTCGTCCCTGTCGCGGTACGGCTTGTCATGTCAGAGGAGCCAAGAATGTCCTTTCCAAAATCAAATCCAGACTTAAGGTTGAAGACGGGGAAACCACCTCTGATTATAAGTTTACTCTGGAAACAGTTGCCTGCTTAGGTGCCTGTTTCCTCGCACCTACGATGATGGTCAACCAGGAGTATTACGGCAATCTGGATGAAAAGAAGGTGGATGAAGTGATTAAAACCTGCAAATAAAGGAATCAACTATGACAAAACTATCATCCTTAACAGAACTCCAATCCCTTGGAAAAAACCTACTCCGCCAACATTCCGACACTAAAAAACGCATCCGTATCTGCAGTACCGGCTGTCGGGCTCGGGGCGCATTAAAAATTAGAGATGCTTTTCATAAGGAAATTAAAAGTAAACAATTGACCTCTAAATTTGAAGTCGTGGAAACCGGGTGCCAGGGTTTATGTGCTTATGCACCGGTGGTTAGTATTGACCCATTTGGCGTCTTCTACGGCAAACTCGCCGAGAAAGATATTCCCGCTATTATTTCCAAGACAATGCGTGATGGCAAAGTCATAAAGAAACTTTGCTATTCTGAAAATGGTACTGTTTATCCGTATCTGAATGAAATACCATTTTTCAAATCCCAGAAGAAAATCGTATTAAGAAATTGCGGTTATATCAGACCGACCAGCATAGAGGATTACATCAGACGCAACGGTTATTCTGCAATTGCCAAAATTCTCTCCGGGATGAAGCCGGAACAGGTTATAGATGAAGTAACCAAATCCGGTATCCGCGGTAGAGGTGGTGCTGGTTTTCCAACAGGACAGAAATGGAAATTTGCTAATGGCTATAAAAGTGATACGAAGTATTTTATCTGCAACGGTGACGAAGGTGACCCGGGCGCTTTTATGGATAGAGCTGTATTAGAAGGCGACCCGCATTCAGTAATAGAGGGAATGATGATTGGCGCCTATGCCATCGGTGCTAACCACGGCTATATCTATGTTCGGGCTGAATATCCGATTGCTGTGGAATATTCCATTTTAGCGGTTAAGCAAGCCCTTGAATATGGATTACTCGGCAAAAATATCCTCGGCAGTAATTTTAGTTTTGATATCACCATCAAGCAAGGTGCTGGTGCCTTTGTCTGCGGTGAAGAAACTGCTTTGATGGGTTCTATTGAAGGTAAACGTGGAATGCCAAGACCTCGTCCACCCTTCCCGGCTGAGGCGGGACTCTGGGGGAAACCTACCGTTATCAATAATGTAGAAACCCTTGCAAGTATTCCTCACATTATTTTAGAAGGCGGTGATTCTTATGCCAAAATCGGCACAGCCGGAAGTAAAGGAACCAAAGTCTTTGCACTCGCCGGAAAGGTCCGTAATACCGGACTGGTTGAAGTACCGATGGGAATGACTCTTCGTCAAATTATATTTGATGTCGGTGGCGGTATCACACACGAACGAAAGTTCAAAGCCGTTCAGATGGGTGGCCCTTCTGGCGGATGCCTGCCCGCAGAACATCTGGACACACCGATTGACTATGAAACCATTAAGGAAGCCGGTGCGATAATGGGCTCAGGCGGAATGATTGTCCTGGATGAAAATAACTGTATGGTTGATATTGCCCGCTACTTTCTTGACTTTGTCCAGAAGGAATCCTGCGGTAAATGCGTTCCCTGCCGGATTGGCACCAAGCGGATGCTGGAAATTGTTACTCGCTTTACTGAAGGGAAAGCCAATCTGGGTGATATTGAGAAATTACATAAATTAGCTGAGTCAGTACGCGACAGTTCACTCTGCGGACTTGGTCAGACTGCCCCAAATCCGGTGCTTTCTACGTTGAGATATTTCCGTGATGAATACGAAACTCATTTATTGGAAAAATACTGTTCATCGTCTGCTTGTTCGGTAATTGTCAAATCACCCTGCCAGAATGCCTGTCCGGCACATATCAATGTCCCGCAATATAATGAACTTATTAGACAGAAGGAATATTTACGGGCACTTAATCTGATAAGACGCAGTGTTCCATTCCCCTCATCTTTAGGACGTGTCTGCTTCCGTCCCTGCGAAACCGTCTGCCGTCGTGGCGAAATTGATTCTTCTATTGCTATATGTCACATCAAACGTTATATTTCTGATAAGTCTCCTCTATCAAGAAGGGTCAGGGATGAGTTATTTCCTTTTAACGCCCCAGAAGTCTTTGACCCTAAAAAGCACGATAAGAAAGTTGCGGTTATTGGCGGTGGCCCGGCCGGGTTAAGTGCGGCTTATTTCCTAAGAATAATGGGCCGTGATGTAACCGTATTTGAGAAAGAAAAACTTGCTGGTGGTTTGCTCACTTATGGTATTCCATCTTATCGCTTACCCAAGAAGATTGTTCAGGATGAGATAAATCTTCTGAGGACAATGGGCGTAACCATAAAAACCAATTCACCTATTCGCACCCAAAGACAATGGGACAACATTTGTAAGCAATTCGATGCAGTATTTATTACAGTAGGTTCTTCCAAAAGTCGTTCTCTTGGTATACCGGGCGAAGATGTAAAAGACATAGTGGATGCCCTACAATTTCTCAATGATATTATCTCTGGTAAAGTTAAAAAAGTTTCTGAAAAAGTGGTAGTGATTGGTGGTGGAAATTCTGCGATTGACTCTGCCCGTTCCGCGTTACGACTCGGTGCTAAAGAAGTGACCGTTATTTACCGTCGTTCATTGGATGAAATGCCGGCACATAAGGATGAAATAAAAGACGCTATCCAAGAAGGGGTGAAGTTCAAATTCCTTGCCGCACCAATTGAGGTAACCTGCAATAAAGGTTCTAACTGGCTCAGATGCCAGGAAATGACGTTGGGACCGGCGGATAAATCAGGACGTAGAAAACCAGTTCCCAAAACCGGCTCCGATTTCACAGTTGAGACCGGTCTGATAATCACTGCCATTAGCCAATCACCTGATTTGGAATTCATTGATAAAAATATAGAACTAACTAACTGGAGCGGTATCAAAGTCAATCCGGTTACAATGGAGACATCCCAAAAAGGAGTATTCGCAGGTGGCGATACCATCACCAATGTCGGAATGGTCATCTATGCGATTGCTACTGGACAAAAGGCAGCTGTGGCGATTGACCGTTATTTAGGCGGCGAAGGCAAACTCCCAGAAAATGTTGACCCAATATTAACCCATACTACTGACCTTAAAGGACCACACGAACCTCTCAAAGATGACAGACAAAAAATACAGCATATTACGGTTAAGAAGAGAACGGGTAATTTCAAAGAGGTAATCTGCGGCTATGCTGATTCCGCGGCCTATAAAGAGGCATCCAGATGCTTGAGGTGCGATTTGGAAAATAAAGAATACAAGGCAAGATAAAGGGTATCTGGGGGTGGAGTAGGGGGTATCCCCCACCCCCAGATACCCCTGTCTCCGTAGGTTTAAACGGTTCAGAATGGGGGTATTAAGGACTAACGGGTGCGGTCTGAACGACTCTCGGCGTATGTCTTGAACGTTATCTCCGCAAGTCTTAAGGACTGTCTCCGCACCCCTTAAGGACTGTTTCAGTAGGTCTTAACGACCAAGACCGTAGGTTTGGATGGTTAGCTCTGCAGGACTGAGCGAATGTCTCCGCAGGTTTGGACAGATGAGACCGTGGGTCTTAATGATTGTCTCCGCAGGTCTGAATGGCTGATTCGGGCAATCTGGTCGGTTTACGATGAAAATATGATTTAAGGAGATAAATTATGACAATCAAGTTTACGATTGACAGCAAAGAGATTTTAGCCAAGCCGAACCAGACGGTTCTCCAAGCCGCCTTGGACAATGGAATTGATATCCCGCACTTGTGCTATCATCCGGCTCTATTGCCCTTTGCGGGATGCCGGCTCTGTATCGTTGAGGTCAAAGGCGGCAAGGCACCGATTGCCTCCTGTGCCCTGTCCGTTAAAGAGGGGATGGAAGTTACCGCCTTTAGCCCGAAACTCCACGAATTCCGCAAGACCACACTTGACCTGATTATCTCAGACCATTCTCTCAACTGCCTGACCTGCGAGAAGAATGGCGTCTGTAACCTGCAGAAATATGCTTATGAATTAGGATTAGAAAGAACATCTTATGAAGGCGAAAAAACGAGTTATCCCAATGAAATAGGTAACCCGTTGATTGAAATGTCTTATAAAACCTGTATTATGTGCGGCAGGTGCGTCATTGCCTGTAACGAGACAGTAGTGAATGAGGCAATTGATTTCACCAGACGAGGCTTTGCCGCTAAAATCACCACGCCACTTGACGTGCCAAGAAAGGACTCTGACTGTGTCTTCTGCGGTGCCTGCGTGGATGTCTGCCCGGTCGGTGCGTTAACAGATAAAACCGCTCGTTTCCGCGGTCGGATAATGGACTGCGAGCAAATGTCTGTAATTTGTCCCTATTGCGGATGTGGTTGCAGTATTATTTTGGATATCAGAGATAATCAGATTATCCGTGCTCGTGGTAATCCAGATGGGCCTGCTAATAAAGGATGGCTTTGTATCAAGGGGCATTTTGGGATGGATTTTGTCAGGCACGCCGACCGACTGACTAAATGTGGAATTCGGAATGCGGAATGCGGAATAACTCCGCACTCCCCACTCCCCACTCCGCATTTACCCGAATATCTTTCCTGCGCCCTTGATGACTCGCTCAACCACAGTCGTGAGCGTCTGAAAACCCCTCTTATTCGCAAAGAGGGAGTTCTTACCGAAACCACATGGGAAGAAGCGATTGATTTAATTGTAAAGAAGTTCGCTCAGATTAAGAAAGAATACGGTCCCGACGCATTAGCGGTTCTTGCATCTGCCAAGTGTTCCAACGAAGAGAATTACCTGATGCAGAAATTCTGTCGGGTGCTATTCGCCAATAATAATATTGACCACTGCGCCCGGCTTTGCCACGCTTCTACAGTGGCTGGGCTCGCCAAAACATTCGGCAGTGCGGCTATGACTAATTCCATAGACGAAATAGAAGAAATGGATGTGGGTTTGATTATCGGTTCCAATACCACCGAAGCCCATCCGATTATCGGATATGCGATAAAACGAGCCGCAAATAAAGGCGCTAAATTAATCGTCTGCGACCCGCGGATGATTGAACTGACAGAGTTCTCTGAAATTTGGTTACAGCATAGATGCGGTAGTGATGTGGCTCTGATTAATAGTTTAATGTATGTGATTATTGAAGAAGGATTAGAGAACAAGGAATTTATAAAGAATCGCACTGAAGGATTTGAAGAGATGAAAAAGGTGGTGATGAATTATCCGCCTGAGAAAGTGGAAAAGATTACCGGCGTTCCGGCAGATGATATTCGTAAAGCCGCCAGATTATATGCCAAAGCCAAAAATGCAATGGTATTTTATTCTATGGGTATTACCCAGCATACTACCGGCACAGGTAATGCAATGTCTTTGGCTAATTTAGTGATGCTTTGTGGCCAAGTAGGCAAGTCATCATCCGGATTAAATCCCTTACGCGGCCAATCCAATGTTCAGGGTGCCTGCGATGTCGGATGTCTTCCTAATGTCTATCCGGGTTATCAAGCGGTAACTGACTCTGCTATAAAGGAAAAATTCCAGAAAGCCTATGGTGTAGAATTATCAGATAAGGTAGGATTGACTGTTACTGAAATAATTGATGCCGGAGCGAATGGTAAGATTAAGGGATTATATATTATGGGTGAAAACCCGATGCTTTCTGACCCCAATATCAGTCATGTTGATGAAGGACTGAAGAAATTAGATTTCTTAGTGGTGCAGGATATATTCTTAACGGAGACTGCGCAACGTGCAACGGTTGTTTTACCTGCCACGAGTTTTGCCGAAAAGGAAGGTTCTTATACCAATAC
>JAZDFP010000127.1:0-21660 GCA_043807745.1 Planctomycetota bacterium | reverse complement strand
TTTAATATGATATTTTACTACAAATTATATAATTTTATATAATAATATTATAACCTTATTTTTACATGAGTCAAGAATAATTCTATTTATGACCTCAAATAAAATATTCGGGACAGACGGTATCAGAGATATTGCTAATTCCGGATGGCTGACACCGGAATTTCTGGTGAAATTAGGCAAAATTATAGGCTCGAATATTATAAAACAACCGCTTAAAAAGAGGGTAATTATTGGTCGGGACACGCGTCCTTCAGGAAAGAGAATAGAATGTGCTCTTTCGTCTGGTTTAATTTCTAGAGGTGTCAATATTGTTAAGGTCGGTGTTATTTCTACCCCGGGCCTGGCGTATCTTACTAAATGCGGTAAATACTCATTGGGCATCATGATTTCAGCGTCTCATAATCCGGCTGATTATAACGGCATTAAACTGTTCCTGTCAAATGGCCTGAAAATCACTGCCTCCATAGAAGAAAAAATAGAAGAACATATCTTTAAGAAATCCGTCCCTACAACATTATCTGCTCCGGCAGGTTCGGTTTTGGAGATTCCTAAAAGAGATTTGGTACGAAAATATATTGATGATACCATTAAAATAGTTATTGGCTCTGAAATCAATAAATGGGCTTCCGGCATAAAAATAGTTGTTGACAGTGCTAATGGCTCTCTATTTGAAATCGCTCGGATTCTTTTCAGGAAGATAGGAGCAACAGTAATAACTATTCATAATAGTGCTGACGGTGTGAACATAAATCATCGTTGCGGTTCGCTTCATCCCGAGGTTCTCAGACGCAAGGTCCTGGCTACAAAATCGCACATCGGCTTTTCTTTTGACGGAGACGGCGACCGTGTTATCCTGGTTGACGAAAAAGGAAATATTCGTGATGGGGATTTCGTTCTTTATATTGCTGCATTATATTTAAAAAAATACCGCCTGCTTAGAAATAATACCATTGTTGGAACGATTATGACTAACAGTGCTTTAGAGCAAAGGCTGATGGAGCAAGGCATAAAATTAATCCGCACACTGGTAGGCGATAAATATGTCTTAGACCAAATGTTAAAAAATAATTTTATCCTCGGCGGAGAACCATCCGGACATATTATCTTCTCAGACTATTCTAAAAATGGGGATGGTATCATTACCGCCTTAATTATGCTGAAGATAATAAAAGATGAACAGAAATCATTGTTTAAACTGGCTGAAACACTTCAGAAATATCCGCAAATCATCGTAAATGTACCTGTAAAATCCAAGCCGCCCCTTGAGGAAATCAAACCAATCCGAGAAAAGACAGCCGAGATAAACAAGATACTTGACAATCAAGGTAGACTGATTTTGCGCTATTCCGGCACCGAATCGCTGGCTCGAATAATGATAGAAGGTAAAAACCTGCGACAGATAAAATCATTGGCGAAAGATTTGGCTCAAACAATAAAAAATATACTCTGATGCATTTCAGCAAATCGAAGTAATCAAATAGAATTTACGGTGGTTGAGTGGCTTTCCATTGAATATACCACTGGATTTTGTATAGGGCTATCAAGAATATTCCTCCTATAACCAGCGTATAAAAAGAAATGAATGCCGATTTTAACACAATATATTCCAGAGGTAGTGTACCATAAAATAGAAGTATACCCAAACCATTGCAGAAATAACAGAACCAACCGCTGAAAAATAAAACCGCAATCTGGATTTCTACATCTTCCTTAAAGATAATTTGTTTGGCCAGAGAAATAAGAATAGTGCTGATAAGATAAAGAAAGGCAGTGGTTCCCAAGCCGCTCTGTGAAATCAAATCTTTAAGTAAGCCGATAAACCAGACCGGAAAAATAGATTTATCCAGCGGGCGGTTGAAAGCAATTAAAAAAACCAGTATAAATAAAAAATCAGGTCTGACTCCTTTGATTTCCAATCTATAAAAAAACAGCATTTCTGATAAAATAATAATGAACGCAATTATAATTATAAAAATATTTTTCATTTCTTCTTGGGAATAATAATCAAGACATCGGTTAGGGTATAAAAATCTATGGCTGGAGTGATACTAAGCGTATAAAAAAAGCTTTCTGCGGAGACAGTATCAACCTTGCCGATAATCAAACCGCGGGGAATCATACCATAGGAGTCTGGTGCTGAGAAAACATCCCAGCCTCTAACTACTTTAATGTCCCGGGAAACCCATTTGATAATGGCTTGATTAAAAGAAGCTCCGGCTAAAACCCCCAAACCTGTTCGAGATTCCTCAGCAGAGGTTTTTGTAGTTGCCTTTTTGTTAGCATCAGGTTTTTGCGGAGCAGAAGGCGTCTCTTTTTCCTTAGGGATTAGCGGTTGGACTATCATAACCGGGGCGCGGAAAGACGGGTCGGTAATAAGTTGAATCCGGCTTGTAGATGTGCCCACATCCGATACTTTACCGACCAACCACTTTCCGGAAACCACGGTTAATCCGCTTTTAAGACCATCCCGAGAACCTTTATTGATAAGAATGCTCCTGCGCCAGATTGAAATATCTGATTTAATAATCACTTCGGCAGTGATGATATTATAATTCTCTTTAATACTGGTTCCTGACGGGAATGATTCAGTAAAATCAGAGATAGATTGTAGTTTATGAGTCAGAGATACGTTCTCATTCCTCATTAAAATAAGTTCGTTATTAAGGTCGGTAATTTTTTGTTCCAATACTTTTATCTTATCTTTATCATTAAGCAACTGGAATTGTTGAGGGTTTATCGTTTCGGCTGAAGGGGTTTTGGCATAAAGATACATCAAAGGCTTGGCTAAAACCAGCAATGATAATTCCGTGTTATTAATGCATTGAAAAGGCAGGATTATGATAATAACTGTTAAGATGAGAAGAATTAAAGGAGGGGCTTTCATCCTAATTTGATTATTCCGTACAATGGAATTTTACCGTGAGACTGTTTATCAGGATTCACTGTAAAAACTATAAAAGGTCTTCGCCACACTCAAGGCTTTCCTGAATTAGGTCAAGGTTTTCTAAAACAATTCCGGTCCCCTTGGCAACCGCTGTTAACGGGTCTTCGTCAACCTTGACGGGTATCTGGATTTCTTTAGAAATGGCTTTATCTATACCTCGTAATAGCGAACCGCCGCCGACCATTGTTAATCCGTAATTTATCAGGTCAGCCGAAAGTTCAGGTGGTGTTTTTTCCAGTGTTTCCTTGACGGCATCCATAATAGCATCAATAGGTTTTTTGAGTGCTTCTCTAATTTCTTCAGAATTTACGATTACTTTACGCGGTCTGGCTGCAACCAAATCACGGCCGCCGACCTCCATGGTTAATTCTTTATCTAAAGGCGCTGCGGCACCGATGGTCACCTTGACTCTCTCAGCCATCTGTTCGCCGATTAGAAGATTATAAGTGTTTTTCATATGCAAAATAATAGCTTCGTCCATCTCATCACCGGCTACTCGGATGCTTTTGAATGTAACGATTCCGCCCAGAGAGATTACCGCGACTTCAGTCGTGCCGCCGCCGACATCAACAATCATATTGGCAATCGGTTCCTGAATAGGCATCCCGACGCCGATTGCGGCCGCGATCGGCTCAACTATCAGAAAAATCCTTCTGGCGCCGGCTCGTTCCGCAGAATTTATTACAGCTCGTTTTTCGACCGTTGAAATGCCCGAGGGAATAGAAATTGCCACGCGCGGTCTTATTAATTTCCAGCCTTTATAGGCCCTGACTTTCTGGATAAAATAGCGGATTAATGCTTCAGCTAAATCAAAATCTGATATAACGCCGTTTTTTAAGGGACGAACCGCAGAGATGCCGCCCGGTGTTTTCCCAAGCATTTCTTTGGCTACATTACCGACCGCCTGGCCATTGAGCAGAACTTTATTTGTTCCTTTATGCACCGCGACAACAGATGGCTCTGAAAGGATTATTCCTTCACCTTTAACGCAGACCAATGTATTACAAGTCCCCAGGTCAATTCCGATATCGGTTGATAGCATGCCCATTATATCATCTATAAAATTAGCCATTTTCCCCTCCTTATTTTAATAACCATATCGGCTTTTTAGCAGGGAAACTTGAGAAAAATAATACCTGCCCGGCCTGACAGTCATTCCCGACCCGAAGGACGAGGTTAGCCAAAGGCGGTAGGGTCAAAGGATATTATTTCCCGCTTTCTGTTGTCTCGATATTTTTATCCGGTGCTGAAATCATCCCCCCGAAAGTAACTTCGTAATAGTGGTTTAATTCATGAGCCACCATGTAAACGGCTAAAATGATAAAAATCACGGAAATAATTAACAGCAAACTAAAAATATTACTTCTCGGTTTCGGTGCACCAATCTGTACCTGAGGCAACGCTTGCGACTCGGATATTTCTTGCGAATCATACATAGGTTGTTCTTCTTTAGATACGGTTTGTCCCTCCTCCGGTATCGTTTCTTCTGCAGGAATTTCTTCTATGGGTTGAGTCTCATGGATTTCATTTACCTCGTCTTGCATAAAATAACACCTCCTTTTTTATTTGTATTATAATAGATATTTTTGACTGAACTTTGTCCAGTAATTAAATAATAAATTTTAATCAAAATCTTAAATGATAATTAAAGTCGTTATGGAGCCTGTTGCACAAATGACAAAAACCTAACAGACGTCATTCCCGCGAAAGTGGGAATCCAGTAATATCAATAAGTTTCTGGACTCCTGCTTTCGCAGGAGTGACAATTTTCCTATTTGTGCAACACACTCTATGAAGACATTATCAGGTTTCTGAAATGAAGCGAAATCCTATGGAGCAACTTTTTATTATACTGTCGGTTATTATTGATTGCTTTTTGTGCATCGGTTCGGGCAAGTTTAAGGATATTGAAATCTGTTGCCAGATTGGCGATTTTGAATTCAGGCAATCCACTTTGTTTGATGCCCAGAAATTCGCCCGGTCCGCGGATTCTCAGGTCTTCTTCGGCGATTATGAAACCGTCATTGGTCTCTTCCATAATCTTAAGCCGCTGTTCAGCTTCAGACGTGGTAAAATCTCCGAAAAGCAAACAATAAGATTGATGGCTACCCCGACCGATTCTACCCCTGAGTTGATGCAGTTGCGCCAGACCATAGCGTTCGGCATGCTCTATGACCATCACCGAGGCATTGGGCACGTCTATGCCTACCTCAATTACCACGGTTGATACCAGAATATTGATTTTACCGTCCCTGAAATCACGCATTATCTTTTCTTTCTTTTTATCATTCATATCGCCGTGCAATACAGCCACATTACACTCGGGAAATATTTTTTCCTTGAGATATTTAGCCATAGTCGTGGCTGATTTCAGATTGGTTCTGTATAATTGCTGTTGTGTCTGAGTAGTTTCAGGCGAATCCTCTATTAAAGGATAGACAAAATAGACCTGGCATCCTTCCTGGATTTTATGCCTGATGAAATCAAAAGCGTCAGGCATCCTGGACGATAGCCTCAGCACCGTCCGGACCGGCATTCGGCCCGGCGGAAGTTCATCAATGGTGGAAATATCCAGGTCGCCGAAGGCGGTCAGCGCCAGGGTGCGCGGAATCGGCGTTGCGGTCATTATCAAAACGTGTGGATTCTCGCCCTTGTTCCGTAAATCAGCCCTTTGCATCACCCCGAATTTATGTTGTTCATCAATAATCAAAAGCCCCAATTTCTTAAATACTACGTCCTTCTGAATCAGGGCATGCGTTCCGATGACCAAATCTACCTCGCCCCGGTTAAGAATCTCCCGGGTCATACGGCGTTCCTTGGTTTTAAGACCGCTGGTTAAAAATAACATCCTGACCCGTGAATCGGCTAATAATTTAGAGATAGTCCGGAAATGCTGTTCGGCTAATATTTCGGTCGGCGCCATCAACGCTACCTGCAACCCGTTACCGATAGCGGCTAAAATCGCATATACTGCCACAATCGTCTTGCCCGAACCAACATCGCCCTGCAATAACCGGTTCATCGGATAATCAGCCGGCAAATCAGTCCTGATTTCACGGATGACCTTTTCCTGGGCGCGGGTAAGTTGGAATGGAATCCGTTTGCGGATTCGCTCGTCCAACTGCCCTGAAATCTTAATCCGGTGTTTGACAGATGTCTGTTTGATTTGGTAACGTCTTAATCCCAATGCCAGTTGAAAAAGGAATAACTCATCATAAATCAGGTATTGACGGGCTTTTTCCATTATTTCCTGTGAGTCCGGAAAGTGGATTTGTCCTAGCGCCCGGCTCAAAGACATCGCATTAGAAAATGAAGCAGGAGTATTATCCACCCGTTCCTGGTTCTCGCTCAGAGAACCAGTCAGGGTTCGTGGAGTCAGTTCATCAACTAAAGGCAGATATAAAGACAGGCAATTTTTAATAGTCCGGCGCAGGAATTTCTGGCCCAGGCTTTCGGTCAAAGAATAACAGGGGACGATGCCCTGCGTATGAAGCGGCGAGAAATTGCCGGGTTTTGTCTCAAGCCCGCCCGCCGTAGATTTTCCTCCGAAGGCGGATCCGCCTCTGGCGGAAGCGTAGGCGGGAATGATTTCATATTCAGGCGAACTTAATTGAAGATGCTTGTAGAACCTCATCTTGCCTGATAAGATTACGGTCTGGCTCTTGGCAAAAACATTCCGCAGATATGGCTGGTTAAACCAGGTCGCGGACAAATGGCCCGTCTCGTCGCTCAGGACAATCTCAAAAATATTCTTATGGTATTTAGTGCGGTAGTAGGAAATAGCGGTGATTTCACCTTTAACAGTAACCTCTTCATCGGATATAGCGCTATTGACCACATCTCTAATCTTCTTTATCCGGCTCCGGTCTAAATATTTACGGGGCAGATAAAAAAGCAGGTCATAGATATTCCGGATACCGATTCGTTGGAATAACTTGAATCGCTGGGGACCGACCCCGTTAAGATATTGGACAGAATCAGTCAGTTTTTTCATTCTCGGTTTATTATATCCGAAAAAAGACAAAGGGCAAGGAAATAAGTCTAAAGAGTCTATGGTTCGGCAAACTCACCATTAGCTAAATCCCGAGCGGAGTTGAGGGATGGAGTCAGATTCTTTAGACCTCTTAGACTCATTATTATTTTATATATCCAATTGAGATTATCCAGATTAATACTGATATTGTTGGCGCCAGTCCAAGTTGATACTCTATTGTTCTAGAATCAGTTTCCTTAACCCATTATTAATCAATGCCTTACAAGGGGAGGGGGAAGATGCCCCACCCCCTGTATCTTATCCCACCATACCCTGTCGGATAATGAGGACTACCCTGTCAGATAATAAGGACTACCCTGCCAGATATGACGACGGGTTGTCAAAAAAATCATCCCTCTGGGATCTCATTATATCATGCCTGAGGCAGATCCCCGCCATTAGGGTGAGGTTCGCCTTCGGGCGACGCCTCCGGCGGACAAGAGGTTTTGGAAGAATTACTCTTTTACCTATCGTCCGACACCATAGTCCTCTGGCTATGGACGACGGCGTCTGGTACCAAGAAAAAATTATATTTTATCCTGATAATCTGCGTAGCCGCCCGCTCGCCGAAGCGAAGTCTCGCCCTTATGGCGGAAAGGCGAGGTCTCACATAAGGCGGAAAGGCTCTGCGTTCTATTATTAAGGTTTAATATGGCGGATTCCGAATTACTTATGAATTAGACTAAAGTAAATAATATTCTTGCGATTTTATGAAAAGTAAGTAATATAAATAGATATTTATGATTGACCTGAATGTATTAAATCATCTTAAGGGGATTATTCCTAAGAGTCGTATTTCCAATTTGCCGGAAGATTTGACGGTTGCTTCCTACGATGCATCCAAACTGATGGCAAAACCTGACGTGGTTATTAAGCCGCTGACCGCTGATGAAATTTCCCGAATATTAAAACTTGCCAATGAACATTCTATTCCGGTTTATCCGCGAGGCGCCGCCACAAGTCTTACCGGCGGTGCGGTCCCGGTTAAAGGCGGTATCGTGATTGATACCAGCCTGATGAATCGGATTATAGAAATAAATAAATCCAATTTACTGGCTGTAGTCGAACCGGGCGTTGTGGTAGACGATTTCCAGAAGGCAGTGGAGAAAGAGTGGTTGTTTTATCCGCCGGACCCGGCAAGCGCCGATACCTGCACTATCGGCGGCAATATTGCCACCTGCGCGGGCGGGTTGCGTTGTATTAAATACGGCGTTACCCGCGATTATGTTATGGGATTGGAGGCAGTCCTGGCTGACGGTTCTATTATTCATACAGGGAGCAATACATTAAAATGCACTACCGGATATGATTTAACCCGCCTTTTTGTCGGTTCGGAGGGAACGTTGGGCGTCTTTAGCAGTATTACTTTAAAACTGACTATTAAACCGGAACATCGGGAAACGATTATTGCTTTTTATGATGCGGTTAATACAGCCATTGATGCCTCGCAAAAAGTTCTTGCAGAAGGCATATTGCCGACCGCACTTGAATTTATGGATGAGCCGTCAACCAAAGCGGTTAAAAAGTATCATAAAGAATTTACGATTCCTGAGAATACACAGGCGATATTGCTTCTGGAGCTGGATGGACCGAAATCGGATACTATCAGGCAGACTGATGAAGTTCAGGAACTACTGCAGAAAACCAGTGCATTGAAAGTTATTCGGGCGGCGACCCGCATTGAAGCGAATAACTTATGGGCAGTGCGCAAAGCCGTTTCCCCGGCTCTTTATTCCAGTGCTAACCAGAAATTCAGCGAGGATATTTCTCTCCCGCTTAACCGGGTGAAAGAAATGATGGGTAAAATGAAATCTATAGAATCAAAATACGGGATTCCTCTGGCAACCTTCGGGCATCTGGGAGATGGTAATCTTCATGTTAATTTCTTAGTAACGGTTCCGGCACAGGAGCAAATATTGGAGGAAAGCATAGAAGAACTGTTCAAGGAAACAGTGAATTTGGGCGGGACTCTCTCCGGTGAGCACGGAATCGGCATTACCAAATCAAAATACCTGTCTATGGCAATACCCTCAAAAGAAATAGAATTAATGAAACAAATTAAACAGTTATTCGACCCCAAAGGTATAATGAACCCGGGGAAAATATTTAATTTATGAGTAATATAGGTAAAGAATTTAGGTTGGCTGAGTTTTTCGACAGGGCAGATAACCGGACGATTATCTTAGATACCTCTTCGCTGGCATCTGTCGGCTTGGCTCAAGACATGGCAAAATCATGGGAAAGGCTGGATGAGGTCGCCGGCCAGTTTGATGCCTTGATTGTCAGCGCGGCTCAGATAAATAGATTATCCGAAAAATTCAATGGCAGCACTTTCATTGCCAGGCTTGACTGGACAAATCTTTTCCGGATGGACTCTTTTGTGTTACCACCCACTGAAATAAAACACATCCCGATAGTGGACCCGGATGATATTTTTTCATTCGGGGCTACGGCAGCGGTGTGTTACCTTCTCTTCGGGTATGATGAGGAAATAGAAGCGAAGATGATTGAATATATTTCAGGTATAACCAGGGCTTGTTATAAATCAGGCATACCGTTGCTGGTGGATATTTATCCGAACGGCCCAAAAATCACCAGGGTCAATTTTGATGCGTCGGTCGTATTGGCTTCATCAATGATGCAGGAAGCCGGAGTGGACGTTTTAATCGTGCCGCCTATTTCCGCAGAAAAGATAAAGGAAATGCAAAGATTCATTAAAATACCTATCCTGGGACGAGCGGAAACCAAAAAGGATTCCGGGTTCTTTATTGATAACAATTGCCCCGGTGTTTGTCTCTCATTAAAAACCTCCATTGAAGAGATTCCCGATATAAGAAAAATCGTCCATAAATAGAAAAATATGGTTGTTCCTGCAGTTGGCAAAAAAGTGCGGCTTAATCGCATATTCAATCCTCAAGACCAAAGGGCTTTATGTGTGGCTGCCGACCATGGCTGGATGACCGACCCGACTGATAATGTAATTAACCTTTCATCCGTGCTAAAACAAGTAATTGCAGGCGGGGCTGATGCTTTATTAGTCAGTTTCGGTACAGCCGTAAGATACAGTCATCTTCTTAAGGGCCGCCACTCGCCGGCTCTTCTTTTGCGGGCAGATTGGATGAACCTGCCGCGGTTGGGAATGGGCGGCGCCAGCGATAGCAATATCCTGCCGGCCCAGAAGTTCAAGCAGGTTACAGCCGCTAAGGCTGAAGATGCTCTCAGGCTCGGCGCAAGCGGCATAACGATTTATTATTTTATCGGTTACAGCGATGAATTTGAAGCAAGGAATCTTGAGGATTGCGCCCGGTTCGCCAGTGATTGCAGGCGGCTCGGGCTTCCGCTGATTATCGAGCCGATTGCCACGGGCGCAATGGTTACGGGCACTAATGCCACGGAATTACTCATTGCTTCTGCCCGTATTGCGGTTGAAATCGGCGCCGACGCCCTGAAAATCCCTTATACCGGTGATGTTGATTCCTTTGCCCGACTGGTAAAGGCGGCTGAAGTGCCGGTTCTGATGCTGGGCGGAGCGCGTTCTGAAACACCGCGCGATGCCCTGGAACTGGTAGAAGAAGGTTTGATGGCAGGCGCAGCCGGAGTCGTTTTCGGAAGAAATATAACCAGGGCTAAAGACCCGGAAAAGATGGTGCGGGATATTTCGCAATTGATTCACAGCAATAAAAGCGTAGATGAAGTTCTTAAACAACCCGGCCCTTTCCGGCTTAAAACAAACCAGAAACTATGCACCGGTTGCAGAATATGTGAAATGCAATGCGCCTTTTTTCATAATGGAGCCTATGGCCAACTGCTTACCGCAAGATTAAAGATTCAATCCAACGGGAATGGAAATAAAATATTTTTCTGCACACTCTGCAAGAAATGTATCGAAGTCTGCGAGCAGACAGCATTACAAATAAAGCCCGATATCGGTTGTATTGAACTTGATAAAGATAAGTGTAATGGTTGTAAGAAATGTGTTGAGATTTGCCCGATGCAGGTCGTTCTGTTTTCCGAGGCGGCTCAGAAGCCTTTATTCTGTGATTTCTGTAACGGATTGCCTCAATGTGCCAAATGGTGTCCGGAAGGGGCAATCAAACTTCTAACATAACAGTTTATGTGCATTAAATACCCGGCTCAAATATTAAAGATTAATCTTTCAACCCAATTGGTTAAGACCGAAATAATCAAGCCGGATATCTATCGCCAGCTTATGGGAGGAAAGGGAATCGGGCTGTGGCTGCTCCACCGCGATTTGCCGCCAAAAACACCGCCGCTGGCGCCGGATAATTTGCTTATTATTGCAACCGGACCTCTTACCGGCACGGCCGCACCAACCAGTGGACGGTGCGCAGTGGTGACTAAAGGACCTGCAACCGGCTTTTTGCTTGATAGCTACTGCGGTGGTTTTCTTGGGTCGCAGATTCGTTATGCCGGTTATGATGCCGTGGTCATATCCGGAAAAGCATCTTCATTAACTGAAATAATCATTACTGATGATAAAGTTTCCTTTCAGCCGGCTGAACGATTGAAAGGTTTACATACGCGCGAAACGACCGCACGATTAAAGAAGGAAACAGGAGAAGATTACGGCACAATGGTAATCGGTCCGGCAGGTGAAAGGAAATCTTCTATCGCCGGAATCTTTTCAGACTGGCGTTGTTTCGGGCGAGGTGGTACCGGGGCTGTAATGGGTTCAAAGAATCTTAAAGCAATTGCTATTAAAGGCACTAAAGCAATACAGGTAGCCAGACCGGATGAGTTCCAAAAAGCGGTCTGGGTTGCCAATCGCTGTCTGAGAATGAGCACTGCTGTCAGCCGCTTGAAATCACAGGGAACAGTTAATATTTTAGCATTAATTAATGCAGCGGGCGCTTTACCTACCAGAAATTTCAAATGCGGACAATTCGGACAGGCGGAAGAAATGTCAGGTCATAACTGGTCTAAAGAAATCTGGACCAGGAATACAGCCTGTTTTAATTGTCCCATTGCCTGCACCAAAATAGCAGAGGTAAAAAACTGCTCATACGGTGATTTTGAAATTGACGGGCCGGAATATGAAACACTTTTTGCACTAGGGCCAAACTGTGAGATGACTGATAAAAAAGCGATTCTTTATGCTAATTATCTCTGTGATTTATATGGAGTTGATACAATAAGTGTTGGAGTGATTGTTTCTTATGTGATGGAACTTTTCGAAAAGGGTCATATAATTGCTAAAGATATTGATGGGTTGCAACCCCAATGGGGAGATTCTAAATCGTTTATTTCGTTGGTGGAAAAAATTTGTAAGGCAGAAGGTTGTGGCGAATGGCTTCAGGACGGCGTTAAATCCATCAGCAAACGATTTTCTGAAACCGCTTCCTTTGCCATGCATTCAAAAGGATTGGAATTACCCGGGTACTTACCCAATGCAGCTAAAGGAATCGGGCTGGGATATGCTATCTCGGAACGAGGCGGTTGTCATCTGCACGGTGCACCGCTGAATGAACTGTTGGGTGGAGCGGAAGCCTTGAAGGTTACCAATAAAGCAACGCTCACTAAAATTACGCAGGCTGAAACAGAAGTGCTAAATTCGGCAATATTATGTTTCTTTACGGCATTTGGAATAACCATGAAAGAGATTTATGATATGATTAATCCGGCAACCGGATTTGATTATAAAAACCCGGCGGAATTGACAAGAATCGGTGAAAGAATAATTACTCTTTCAAGGATGTTCAATATTCGCGAAGGTCTTCATCGTAAAGATGACACTCTACCCGACCGCTGTTTAAAAGAACCTCTTGCAACCGGACCGGCGAAAGGACATACCGTGGATTTGGAGCCTATGCTGGATGAATATTATCAACTGATGGGTTGGAATAAAGAAGGGGTGCCTAAAAATAATATATTAAAAGAACTAAATTTGTAAGTTCTGATCACACTGGAGCAAATCGCTATTTGGTTCTAAAGGGATCCTTAATCCGGGCAAGATATTTTAATTATTCGATAATTACATTTGACGTTAGGTAACCACATCCTTTAGGGTGCGAACCCCAATAAGTACGTAGGCTAATGCGTTTCCAATACTTAATTCGGTAAGACAATCAATATACAGGCCGACCAAACCATTATTCTGGGCCAAACCGTCGGATATCTTAAAGAACATTAACCAGCTTTATTCACACTTCGTCCCGAAGAACTCTGTGTCTGAGGGATAAATGCTTCAAATTAGTGGCAGTTTATAGTAGCGGGACTCTACGAACCTTGAAGGGTCGAGGGATAACGGTCATAATTTATCCTTACAGGAGGTAGTAGCTCTGAATTATTCGGGTTTATCGTTTGCGACGTTCACTGAGTTCCGTTAAGAAATTAAGCAGCAGATTTTGGAGAGCGAATTCATCCAGCTTGGATTTCTGTTTGCCAAAATGGCTCATGACATGCAAGACCCGTCCACCAGGGGTATAAGATGCGGACTTTTTACCGTCAGTTAGAACTATTGATTTATCTGAAAAACCCCAAGTTACTACAACTGCTCCTTCATCTTTTGATTTAGCATTTGAGAGTTTAGGACTTACGATTAAAACCGTCACCATATCTTTTTTTAGCACCTTAATATCAGGGCTATCGGCATCAATCTTCCATTCCGCATTCACCCGATAAGTAGTCTCTTCCGGTTTTACTGAACGGGTTTCTGAACTTTTTCCTGTGGAAGAAACCGGCGGAGTATCTGATGGCGGTGCCTCAAAAACATATTTTAGATAAGGATGTAAAGTCGCTCCCGGAGCCGGTAATATCGGAACAGTTTTCCCCGGTAAATAGGAGGAGTGCACAATTATCCCCTTAAATGCTCGTTCAATTATTTCCTCAATAGCCCAATCTTCAGTAAAAAGATAACCACCTGTTTCTACGAAGTTCTTAATTTTTACTATGGTCTTGTCACTAAGTTTAGTGCCGTGGGTATTATGTTTATCACAACCGGTGCACGGGTGTAACCTCATCGAAGAGCCGTCACCGGGTTTACAAGTAGGACAGCAACATGCATCCCTGAAGTTATTGCAATTATAAAGGATAGCCCATTTATCATCCAGAGAATAAGATTCTTTATCCAACTCAGATTTGCCTACCACGGTATGCTCGATGCCGAGTTGTGAGAGGATATCTTCTATTTTGTCATAATTGCGGTCCCAGCGATGTTTATCGCACAAATCGTTTCTTATAACAATAACCTTCATCGGCGGTATGGTTTTGACTTCTGTCATATCACGATAGTCACCGACATTGCTATAACTGGTATCTGAACCGGGTGGTTTTATAATATCTGCAGCATTCTTATTCTTATTTTCTTCCCACCATTGTATCCATGTTTCCGGATAATGACCCCGGTCAATGGCCGTAATATTTTTTAAGACCTTTATAATATCTTTTATTAGTTCCTTATCATCCGGTTTGAGTGTTTTAAGGTAATTAAATAGTAATTCTAAAGAGTCTTTAGAATAGATGGAACCTAACTGATGAATAACCTCCAACTGCATTTGACGGCCACCTTTTTCTAAGATATCTTTGAGTAAAGGAATTACAGGGGATGTTCGATTGTTTTTCATGGCTGCCAGCATATCCATCCCGACATTTTTATCTTTATTATTCAGAATAAAGGTCGTTAGTTTTGAAATAACTTCTTGATTCGTAAAACAAGCGATACCCGTAATGATTATCATATAGGATTGGACTTCAGGAGGGTTTCCTAATGAGTCTAATGCCTTTATTAAAATATTGTAGTTATTAACATCATTTTGTAAAACCAATTCATTTACCATTTTTTGTATCGTCTTAATATCTTTTTTCTGGATGGATGTTTGCAAGTCCTGAGAAGAGTCGGCTGTCATTACAATGCTGCTGAAAGCAGTGAATATTATCGCAAATATCACGACAAAAATAATAGTCTTTTTCATGATTAAATCTCCTTGTTTTAAATATTGAACATTTATGCAACCACTCTGCCAAAATATGCGTTAGTTCTATTGCGGATAAATTGATTACTACCAGATTCTAATAACATACTTCAAAGTTATTACAATATAAATTCACCAATAAATATGCTTAATCCATTTCATTTAATCCCTCTAACAAGAATAGCCTGCAAATATTTTCAATAATTCCGTTTGTATTTCCGGCAAGGTAATATGTGATTCTTTGTTATCCGGTGTGATTCTGATGCTGATAATGATATCCAGGCCTTTTGGTAATTGGTTTTTATTCAGCCGGAATGCCTCCCTAATGAGTCTTCTGATGCGGTTGCGATTCACTGCCTTACGAAATACTTTTTTACTGACAGCGATTCCCAACCTGCTATACCCCAAATCATTCGGCAAGTAACGGATTATGACTCTTCCGTTTTTCCTGATTGTCCCTTCCTTATAAACCTTTTCAAATTCTTTATCATTAACCACCCGTTCTTTCTTGGACAATCCGAATTGTTTCATAGTGCATAAGAAAACTTCGTAACAACATGATTAAACTGATTAAACGAATAATTCCGTTTCCGCTAAAGGCGGATATGCCTTCGGCATGAGTCACCTCCCGCATGTGGCGAGACACACTGTGTTCAGGTGAGACTCGCCCTTCGGGGCGGCTTTCGACAACGGTCTTACTATAGTGGTTTCTTATTTTTTCACGGTACTTGCGGATACCGCAATGATTCTGGAGCCGCCTTCTTTAAGATATTTAAGCACGTGCTGGACCTCTTCTTTTTCGCCATTTATTTCCATTAATAACCAGGTGGCGTGGTCAGTAATAGTGCCTTCCTTAATGTTAATCACCACGTTATAGTCGCGGGCAATCTGCCATAAAATAGGCTGTTGGCGCTGCTGCTCGGAAAACAGGATTTTTATAGTCTGTTTTACCTTAACTCTATTGCCGAGGAAACTAACCAGATTTTTCAATCTCTGGATGGATGCCTTGGTCATCGCATTGAATTGCACGCCGATGATGTTAGCTTTATAGCGGTCTGATTTTTGAATCCAGGCAACGCGGCCGTCTGCCCGTAACGGCTCTCCGCCCAGCATTGGAATCTCTATAGTGAATGTAAGTCTGGCATTATTTGATAATACATCCGTAGTTAAAAAACGTATTCCCCGCATGCTGATATTCATAATGGGATACGGGTCTGATGAGCCTTTAAAAATAGCAAAAAGCCCGCCACCTGCTTCTTTATATTGGACCATGCCTCCTTTTATAAATATCCGGTTATCCTTTCTATTATCACGAATAGCCATAATTCAACCTCCTTTAAATTATTTTTTATCTATATTTATTAATTATTATAACCTTTTAATAACCGAACATCAAGAAAAACACTACATATTTTAATTATCTGTAATGGTTCGGCAAGATCACCATTTAGCTCAATCCCCCAGCCCGAAGGCGAGGTCTCGCCAAAGGCGAAGAGCTTGTCAAGGGATGGCATGGGTAACTATGCTCCCTACCCATTTGTCATTATATTTTGTTCGTCCTTGTTACGAGCGATACTATCCTTTCTAACGGGGGTGAAGATTTATCATTATTAAGTTTTCTCAGAGAGCGCGGATAATTTCTGCCAGATAGCCTTGACTAATTTATCCAGCCCAGAGTGAGTCACCGCAGAAATAGGTATGATAGTCCTGGATAATCTGGAGCGGTATTTTAAGAAGTTTTTTCTGGCTTGAGGGATATCCATTTTAGTCGCCACGACAATCTGGGGTTTGCGTGAAAGACGCTTACTGTATAACGTTAATTCGTCACGGATAGCCCGATATCTTTCCGGGATAGATTCGGCTACACTGAAATCTATCAGGTGAAGAATTATTCTAGTGCGTTCAATATGCCGTAAGAATTTGTCGCCCAGTCCTCTGCCTTTGTGAGCTCCCTCAATCAAGCCGGGCAAATCGGCTATTACAAATGTTTTATATTCAGCGCCCTTAACCACGCCCAGACAGGGTTCCAACGTGGTAAAAGGATAGTCGGCAATCTTGGGATGGGCGGATGAAACACAACTGATTAAAGTCGATTTACCGGAATTGGGGAAACCGACCAATCCCACATCAGCAATAAGTTTCAGTTCAAGATAAAGCCATCGTTCTTCGCCGGGCACGCCTTTCTCTGCATAGCGCGGCGCCTGATTGGTTGAGGTGGCAAATGCCGTGTTACCGCGCCCGCCCTTGCCTCCTTTGACCACCACAAAAGAATCATTGATATCTTTGAGGTCTTTTAAGATATTATTGTATTTTTTATCCCTCGGCAGGCTCGGGATTGAGCTTAATGGTGAGCTTGCTGAACCATCCCTGACAATAGTGCCGGGTGGAACGGGTATTATTAAATCTCTACCGTTTTTACCGTAACAATTATTGCCTTGGCCGGGCACACCACTTTCAGCAACAAATCTGATTTGATGAATCAGGTGATTAAGCGTATTATAATGATGGTTCACCTTGATGATAACATCACCCCCATTACCGCCCTTACCGCCATCAGGTCCGCCTTTCGGAATAAATTTCTCCCGCCGGAAACTGACCCGGCCGTTTCCGCCATCACCGGCTTTTACATAAATAACAGCTTCGTCTTTAAACATAAAATAAAGTGCCCTGTGCCAAAAGCACAAGGTATCAAAATATAAAACAATATACGCTATCTGTCATTCCTGCGTAGGCAGGAATCCAGTCCTTTAATCGTTCTTCTGGATTCCCGCTTTCGCGGGAATGACGTGCGACGGTAACCCTGTGGCAAAACCACAGAAAATTATCAAATTAAGAATCCGAGGAGCATTGTATAAAAATTAGGTGCGAGTGTCTATCTATTTCTTATTAGATAAGGTGGAACTGAGGACTTCAAAACTCACAATATTGCCTAATATTGGTGAAACATAATCTCTTAAATAGCGTGCGACATCAGCGATAGGTTTAGCTGAAACATAAATAATATCGCGCGGATATAGAACAACATTATCTCTTAGATCACCGTTAAGGATAGAATTAATATCCACAAGCATCACCTCTGATTTTGTAACGCCTTCCTTTAAGTCGCCCCTGATAATAAGTGCATTCCCTTTATCTCTTGTAAAACCGCCTGCTTCGGCAATAATATCAAGGAAAGAGGTTGTACCGACAAATTTATAAACGCCGGGCTTGCCCACCTCTCCTAAAACTATCACCTTTTCTCCGGCGAATTTCTTAACGGTCACAGAAACCTGAGGACTAATAATATATTCCGTTAATTTCTTTGTAATATCATCATCTATCTGGGTCAATGTTTTACCATCGGCATCAATATCTCCGATTAAAGGGAATGAAAGTTTACCATCAGGTCCGATAATTACATCTCTTGTCATGTCGGTGTGTTGCCAGACGAATATTTCTAATGTATCACCGGATATTACTTGATAATCAATTTTCTTTAATTGACCGGGAGCATTGGCTGAAGGTCTGGTCGGTGTCTGATAAGGAGGTGCAGAAGTAGTACAACAAAAATGAGAAATACATATTATTATCATTAGTATTATACCGTATCTCATAAATATATCTTTAACCTTTACTAAAACCTGAAAGCAAGGCAAGAAAAGGAAACTCACCACAAAGACACAAAGGACACAAAGAATTAAAGACCTATCTGACGGCAGGCAGGTTTGTATTTACCTTTGCCCGCTTTTAGCGGGTAAATGCTCCCTGTCCGCCTCTGGCGGATCTGTGCCTTTGTGGTGAATAATTTCTTGCATGGAATATAACAATTGTAGTATATAGTGTATAATATCGTCATTCTAAGGAAATAAGTCTAATGAAATTTATGGATTTGACTATTCGTATTTGGAATATCATCAAAGAACACGATTTATTTAAACATGGGCAAACAATTATTATCGGATTATCAGGCGGACCGGATTCGGTATCGCTGGTCAATATCTTATACCAGATAAACCAACGGTATAAAACGGACTGGCGTTTAATACCGGCGCATCTTAATCACCGGATACGGGGCAGGAAATCAGATGCGGATGAAAGATTCGTCGTAAAGATGACGCGCCGGTTGGATTTGCCTGTTTATGTCATTCGCCGGGATATCCCTGCTTTAAGCAATAAACAGAAGAAATCTTTAGAGGAAACAGCCCGCGATGAACGATACCGCTTTTTTGAACAGATTGCTAAAAGAATCAAATCACAAAACAGGAAGAAAGTAATCTCCATAGCAGTAGGCCATAATCTTGATGATAATGCAGAAACAGTAATTTTTAGAATCATCAGGGGAACCGGCTTAAAGGGATTAAGGGGCATATTACTAAAACGGAAACTGCCTGCCCGACCTGATGGTCGTTCGGGCGGGTTTGACAACTCCCCTTTTTATCTAATCCGCCCGCTTCTTTATACAGCACGTAAAGAGATATTAAATTACCTGAAAACGCAACACATTCCTTATCGTATTGACGCATCAAATAATGATAAGAAAATATTACGCAACCGTATCAGGCATCAATTACTTCCTTTATTAAAAAAGTATAATCCATCTGTTTCAGAACATCTGGTCCAGTTATCCGAGACTGCATCAACGTGTTATGACTATTTGGATGCTATGGTTAAAACGAAGTTGCCGAAAAAATCATCAACCCTGAATATTACTATGCTCAAACACGAACATCCGGTAATGAGAATAGAAATGATAAATAAGGTATTGGAAAAGATTGGATGCTCAACACAGAAAATAACTTATGAGCATTATCGTGTTTTACTGAAACTGATTGATTCAGAAAGAAAATATCAGGAACTTCACCTGCCTGATAAAGTCATTGCTAAACATCAGGGAGATAAACTGATACTAAAAAAGTATAGTTAATATGGATAAAATCAGCAGGAATTTATAGTATAAAGTAGTTATAATTTATTTGTGTCGCCGTAATAAAGAAAGGAGTGCTCAGATGGAAACCGAGACAAAATCACCGGATAAAGCAACAGTGCAAAAGTATCTTGATAAGGCGAAAAAACCCGCTGAAGATGCGATGAAACTGCATCCTTTTTACAAAGGAAAAGTGGAAATCGTGTCAAAATGCTGCGTGCGCAATTATAACGATTTTGCTATCTGGTATACCCCCGGCGTGGCTGCGCCTTGCAAAGATATTCAAGCCAATCCCGAAAAGGTCTTTGAACATACCAACAAATGGAATTCTGTGGCGGTTATCTCCGACGGAACCAGGGTATTAGGATTGGGCGATATCGGGCCTCATGCCGCATTGCCCGTGATGGAAGGGAAAGCACTGCTTTTTAAATACCTGGGCGGAGTGGACGCAGTTGCTATCTGTCTTGATACCAAAGACCCTGACGAATTCATTAAAACAGTGAAATATTTAGAGCCCTCTTTCGGCGGAATCAATCTCGAAGATATTTCTCAACCCAAATGTTTCAGGATACTTGATACTCTGAGAAAAGAAATGAAGATACCGGTCTGGCATGATGACCAGCAAGGGACCGCGGCGGTAACATTAGCCGGGCTTATCAATGCGGTAAAAATCCAGAATAAGAAACTATCCGACGTAAAGATAACGATGGTCGGAGCGGGAGCCGCTAATATCTGTATCTCCCATATGATAATACTTGCCGGTGTTAATCCCAAAAATATTATTATGGTTGACACCAAAGGCACACTCCATTGTGACCGTAAAGACCTGCAAGAAAGCCATCCTGAGAAATGGGAGATGTGCCAGAAAACCAATAAAGGTAATATTAAAGGTGATATTCCTGAGGCAATGAAAGGTGCAGAAGTGCTATTAGCACTCTCTAAACCGGGACCTGATACCATCAAGAAAGAATGGATAAAACTAATGGCGCCCAAGCCGATAGTCTTTTGTTGTGCTAACCCGACACCGGAAATCTGGCCTTGGGAGGCAAAAGATGCCGGAGCCGATATTGTCGCGACCGGACGTTCCGATTTCCCGAATCAGGTCAATAATTCTTTAGGATTCCCGGCTATTTTCCGCGGTGCATTGGATGTCAGGGCAAAAACTATCACCGATGAAATGTGTATTGCCGCGGCAGAAGCGCTGGCAAAATATGCCCAAAAGAAGGGGTTAACCAAAGATTATCTTGTTCCGACAATGGAAGATTGGCAGGTATATCCTGAAGAAGCCGTGGCGGTAGGGATGAAGGCTATCGAACAAAAAGTGGCGAGAGTGATTTTGACCGAACAGCAACTTCGTCAAAACGCAACAGAGATGATACAGAAATCAATTACTATAACCAAGATGTTAATGGACAAAAAGATTATTCCCTTACCGAAGGAATAATTTGGAACTATAGGATTAAATGATTTCCTTTTTAACTCTTTGATAATTAATACAGGGGACGCAGATTTGCCGGATTATCAGGATTTAAATTATTTATCTGCGTGTATCTGCGAAAATCTGCGTCCCAATATTTTAATTTTATTGACAAAATAATTGGTTGCTTATAAGATAGGCTTGCTTTGCAAGAAATAATCACACTCCCCGCTAGCTCAATGGTAGAGTAGCCGGCTGTTAACCGGTTGGTTGTAGGTTCGAGTCCTACGCGGGGAGTTTAAAATTTTATGGGGGCTTAATGCCCTCACATAAATTTTAACTTCTTGTTACGTAGTACGAGAACCTGCAAGTAGATGAGTTTACACTGAGTGAAACGAAGTGCCTATGAGCAAATGGTATGTGTATCTCTGT
>JAZDFP010000126.1:0-6096 GCA_043807745.1 Planctomycetota bacterium | reverse complement strand
CGGCGACTCGGAAGCGACCCTTCTGACTCGCCCGTGGCGAGGTAATTAGAAAAGGACTACTACCGAAAATCTACTATCATACAAAGCCGGGGCGAGCAGGGTAACCCTGATTGAACCGAATATATTCAGGGCTATTATCTGAATCTCACCGCTCCTTTGATTGGTCGGATAAAACCCTAAAATCTGGCCATTGACCAAATCAGGGTCATTAGCCGAATCTCCGTTATATTGTCCTTGCAGAACCACAACTCCCACAACCTTAAAACCTAATTTAGGTATCGTCACTGCATTATCGGCTATTTCATCTGTTGCAACCGGAGGGACTAACGGTCTCGCTCCGCCCGGCACAAAGGATAACTTCTCAGGTGTTACTGCACCATTGACTATTTTCGGCGTTGTTACAGAACCGTCAATTATTTCCAGATAGCCCACAGAGTTAGACGCCAGTTTGGCTTTGTTTACTGAACTATCCTTTAGTTTCAAGGTTGATATTGAACCTTCACGTATCTTGTCCTCGGTTACTTCCCTATCGCCGATTTTGGTTGTGGTTACTGCTCCATCCTGAATCTTCGGAGTTGTAACCGCATTATCAGGTAGGGGTGTGAGTGTTACATCAACGCCCAATTTAGACAAAGTAACTGAGCCATCGGCTAAGTCTTCGGTCTTGACCTGCCCTGCGTCAATATCAACGCTTTGAATGGTCTCATCTTTAATCTTGCGTGATGTAATTGCATTATCCGCAATCTTTTCCTCAGTCACCGCACCAGGGACTATTGCAGGTGTTGTCACCTGCCCATCAAAATATTTATGTCTATACATAATCATTTCCTTCTTATTTGTTAGTTTATATGATGGGACTCAGGGTGCTATAGTCACCCCTCATCCCTACCCTTGTTACACCAGAACTATTCTGGCATGGAGTTTGATTTCCGGGTCGGAAAATTCATACTCCAGGAGCGAATCGGTCGCTCCGCCACCAACTACGAATGGTTTCACTGTCGCATCAGCAAAGGCATTAGCCAAATCAACCAATCTGGCGTTCTGCGCTGCGATTTCGCCTGCCTCCATATCCGCCTTAAGGATGTTCATACCTGCTGAAATCAGCAAGTTAGTTACCGCGGTTCTGAACTGTTGCCTTATTCCTGCCTTGGTGAAATCATAAGGACCTCCGTCAATAACCTCCATATGCTTAGTCATCTTATTGGCTAATGGGTCACCGGTCATCCAGTAAATTACCTGTGGTATTACCATACCGCGAATCTTATCGCCGGTAATCCTAAGGATGCTTTGAGCCACGCCGTTTGCCCATCTGTCTTTGGAGTCATTGACCCTGTCCTTAAAGAGTTTCGCAAATACGCCGTCCACCGTAGCAAAAGCCTTTTGGTACATTTCCATGAACTTGGTATAGGCGTTAGCCAAACCCTTGTAGTGCGCCCGCTGAATATTCTTCTGAGTCCTGCCTGATTGTGACACGAATCCCGGTGCTATCATCGGATTCCACTTCTGGTTTGCCGGTTCAGCCACCCTTGATTGGTATTCACCTTCATCAGGTAAAACTTCCAGCAACCTGTCGTATATCCGCTGTGCATTAGCATTCAATGTCTCAGCCCATTTCTCAGGCATATCCCCCGCGGGTTCAAGACTAACCGGAACGGTTATCTTGAGGTCAAGTTTTATTTCGTTTGCCATATCTTCTCACCCCCTTCTTGCCCTTTCGGGTCTTATGTTCAACGGCTATTCCGCTGAGCTCTTAACGGAACTACCGATCTGACTTATCTGTGTTCATCTGTGTAATCTGTGGTTGCAAAAATTCGTATATTTGATTGATAGGAACAATTCCTGCCATAGTGGTAACGAGTTGACCCTGATATGTCTTAACCCATACTGCTACCCCGATAACCTGATAAGTGTATCTGTCATAAACAGGTCCGCCTGAGTTTCCCGGCAACACTGGTGAAGAAACTTCCCAATGGTCTTTATCAATAACAGAGATGATTCCCTGTGATGGTCTGGGAGGAAGCCCCAAAGAACAACCAATAGTATAGACAGGATTAAAAAGATACGGTCGGTAGTCCTTTGAGGCAAGACGTGATAAATAGAGATGTTGAGGGAGAGCGGAATCCCGTATCTTTATGAGAGCCAAATCTTTATCAGTATCCGTAATAAGCACTTCAGCATCTATCTTTGTGTTCTTTGTGGTGAAGAATTCTATTTCTACTTTACTTTCATCACCTACTACATGTGCGGCAGTCAAGATAAAAGTTTCAGGTTGCAGGTTACAGGTTTCAGGTTTTAACTCATAACTTGTAACTTTTAACTTATAACTTATCACTACCCCAGAGCCTGTTCCTGTGGGCGAACTGATTCTCACGGTAGGATAAAGTAGCTTCTCATATTCTTCCTGATATGGATTTATTTGCTTATCCTGTGCCTTAAAGACAATTTCTACCGTTTCTTCCCTCTGTGTACTCGGTGTCTCTGTGGCAAAGATTAATACCAAAACCAATAACATTAACCGTTTCATAAAATCACCTGCCTTTAATCTGCGGATTAGTATCCGCTCAATTCCCCATTCTCAACGGCTTCAACGTATTCCAGCCATTCCCGGTAGAACTCCGGAGACCAGATTTCCTTTTCCCGTCCGTTGAACTGATGACGCAAAGCCCCCCGGCGCTTGCTCCAGATAGTCCCTTTCCTTCGGTCTATGGTCGGAATACTGCGTTTTGCCTCGTTTATAGACAAAACCTCTGATTCCAATGCACCGGGTGGGATACCTTTCTGGTTCATTTCAGTCATATTTCTTTTCATATTACACCTACCTTTCGGCTGGGCTCACTCGTCCCCGCCTATAATGGTATTTGCACGAAAGGTCAAAATGTGATATAGTATTTTGGAATTTGTGCGAAATAGTTGGTAAGCAGATTAATTGGATTTTATGAATTTGTATTGACATGCTAAAATAAAAGTGTATGGTATTATAAAATAAGGAGCACTAATATGATGGTTAAAGATAAAGTCAGGATGAAAAGGTGCAACTACTGTCACAAGATATTAGACCGTATCTGGTTTACGGCTCTAATGACAGAAGAATGGTCGTGGACAGACGAAGGTTATAACGAATGCACTGCAAGACATAGTTTAGTCACCGACCGTGAACAACCTGTGCGATGTCCCTATTGTGATAAAGTCGTTGGCACTGGTATTGACTTTGGGTTTTGAATGCACCGTTGTTAAAAGGATAAAAACCAAATGTCTTCTAAAGTAACCTATAAGAAACGTACAAAAAAGCCATCTAAAGAATCTACCGAAAAACTATCGCCTGTTACCTACAAAATAACCGCTGGTCAAAAACAATATATTCATGAAGAATCTGGTTTATATCTTCCGTTCAATGGAAACGATAAGGTAGCCACCTTAGAAATTCCACAATCCAAACATCCTAAAGTTACGATGTTCAACGATATTGACCTAAATAGGTGGAAAGAATACGGCGATATTATAACCGATAGTTTATGGAATTTAGGCGCCAGAGATAAAAGCGGAGTCCATACCGGTGAATTGCACGGCAACTTTATCCCCCAGATTCCCCATCAATCAATGCTTAGATATACCAAGCGAGGAGAAATTGTCTTAGATACATTCTCAGGTAGCGGAACTACTTTGATTGAATGTAGAAGATTAGGACGGCATGGAATTGGTATTGAACTTCTGCCTACATCTGCTAAACATAGCCAGCATCTTATTAATAGTCAGAGCAATCCGTATAATGTTAAGACAGAAGTGGTAGAAAGTGATAGCACCAAACCGGAAACAACTCAAAAGGTCAGTGAATTGCTAAAACGGAAATATGGCAGGGATAGCGTCCAACTAATAATAATGCATCCGCCTTATTATGACATAATAAAGTTTAGCGATAATCCTCAAGACTTATCCAATGCTTCCACCCTCCAAGAATTTCTGGATAAATTCTCGGCAGTAGTAAAAAACAGTTCTTCTCTGCTGGATAAAAACAGATATTTGGTTTTAGTAATAGGAGATAAATATTGTGCCAGCGAATGGGTGCCTTTAAGTTTTTATACTATGCAAAAGATATTAGAAAATGGCTTTAAGTTAAAGAGTATCGTAATTAAAAATATGGCAGGTAATCGGGCAAAGCGCAATGCCGAGAACCTCTGGCGTCGGCGTGCCTTAGGCGGCGGATTCTATATCTTCAAACACGAATATGTAATGTTCTTCCAGAAAAGATAAGGAGTATCAATGCCATTACAGAGTAAAAAAGAAGTCCGACAATTAAAATTGAGTTCTATTCCTTTAGCAAAACTAAAGGAGTTTGCCATCGGTAAAAGACAAAGCGGTTCAGGTTCTTCTTCGGATGTTATCAAGCGTCTGATAGATATTGATAATATTGATATCGATATTGACCAATTTATAAAGCAACAATATGAAGTAAGGATAGCCGAACGCAGGGAATTGATTAGTGATGAAGACCTGATAAAGGAATTACACAGGGTCAAGGAATTCTCATGGGGCGTGGTTCAGGGACAATTAGACCAGAAAATACAAAGCGAATATGTCAGGAAAATAGTTCGTTATGATGACTTGATTAATAATGTCAAGGCAACCCTTCATAGTGAAGTTACTTCGTATGTGATATGCACATGGTTTAATCACTGGACAACTGTTTTAATTGAAGAACATATCAGTCAACACCAACGGGTAATACCTACCTTAAAAAATATCAAAGGAATTGATATCTTTGTGGATGGACAGCCCTTTGACCTGAAAATAACCTATCTGCCTAAGGACTATTCTGTCAGCGATGCCATGAAGGAACCCAAAAATCTGGCTATTTGGATGTATGAAAATCAAGGGGCTCAGAGATTCGGCTCTGATAATAGGTTATTTGTTGTTCTTCTTGACACTAACAAACCTGAGGAAAGTTGGAAACTAAAGAGAAACTTTCCTTTGGTATTTAGTAAGATAGATGAGTTCTTTAATAAAATAAAAGTAACTACTCAAGACGAGATTATATTTGGCTTTGCCAGTAAAACTTATACCACCGTGTCTAAGGTTTTGTTTATAACGATATAAATATAGGAGCGCAATTTATGTGGAAATGTGAATCGTGCCATAAGGAATTTGATGATAAAACTATGGCTCTGGAAATAAAGTTCGGTTATGTGGATGAAGATGATGCTAAAAAATATGATGACCCATATACGGCGTTTCGTCCGGAGCAAGGATGGTCACCACTCTGCGACTCCTGCGCAATTGGGTATATAACAAAAGGCGAATAAACTGCTCTATTCCTTTGACGGTGGTGTAAAACTACTGACTGAAGGAAAAATTTAACTCTAATTCGGGAAATAACAGAAACTAATTGAGGATTAAAGAAAGGAAAAATTATAAATGGAACTTAGTGAATTCATTAAAGAAACATTGGTTCAAGTTCATAGCGGAATGAAAAATGCTAATGATGAAATTCTTAAGCAGATACCAAATATAAAACATAGAGTATACGAACTATCAGCAAGTTCACTAGGACAAAAAGGCTCTGCTGTCGAGTTTGATGTGGCTGTTGTCCTTAAATCTGAAGGAAAGACAGGGGGAGATATTGGATTAAGAATTGCAGTTGTAGAAGCTACTCTTGGTAAGACACAACAATCATCTCAAGAGTCAGTCTCAAGAATCAAATTCAAGGTTGATGTCAAGTATACTTGCGATTGATTGTTATAGGCGAGGGGGACACACAGCACATAACTTATGTGCTGGGCAAATCTTGTGATAATTAATTCACTTCTATGTTAATCTTTAACCAATCTGATGAAGACCTGATGGAGTGGGTCTGTATAGGTCAAGTGGGCGCTTTTGAGGAACTCGTCAGACGCTATGAGAATAAGTTCCTATCCATCGCTTATCGCAAGACCAGAAACCACGCCTCTGCCGAAGATATAGTCCAGGATATCTTTACCATAATTTATCAGGAACCCCAAAGGTTTAATAGAAAGATTACCAAATTCTCCACCTGGGCTTATGCGATTTTGCATAACCAGATAAATATGTTCATTAGGGATAACCGGATAGACCAGCAGATGA
>JAZDFP010000125.1:0-17854 GCA_043807745.1 Planctomycetota bacterium | reverse complement strand
AAGAAATCAATGGGTTCTTTTCTTTGTGTCTTAGTGTCTTGGTGGTAAAGGCGGGTTCGTGGTTATTTCTAACGAGGCGAGCAGAACCATAAATGCGTGAATAATCAGGGTTAATAGATATTTTTATTAACGCAACTTTTTCGTTCTATCGGGGTTTATATAACTAAAAGAAAGGAGAAATTGTATGCGTATAAAAACAAGAATATGGGTAGTGATAAGTTTGATGGTGTTTGCGTTTATTATCGGGAATATTTGGGCTGATGAAAAGGACCCATTAGAGCAAAAGATAAGCCAAATACGCGAGGAAATCTCATTGACTAATCTTATTAACGGTCTTAATCTGAGCGAGGGACAGATTTCGGAGATGATTAGAATACTTACTGAAGTGCGGGATATGAGAAAGACTTATAAGGAACAGGAGACAGTAATAGGAGAGGAGACTTTTAAGTCGTTTGATGAATTAAAAAAGGTTTTGGAAAACGGACCGATTTTACCGCCGGATATAGAAAAACGAGCCGGGTCGTCTAACGAGAAGATTAAAGGGTTAAGCGAGGAGTTTGAGAAAAAATTAGTGCCATTCCAGCAAAAGATTGAGAATGTTTTAACCGAAGCGCAGAAAATGGTTATTGATGATTTCAAACCCTGTCTTCTGCCACCCAAAAGCCAAAGAAATCCGGTTCGGGTCGGACAGGTGAAATCTAATGAAAGAGCCATAGAACTTCTTCGCAGACTCCGCGATGTGCCCCAGAATATTTACGAACAAAAGAAGGATAAAATCTTACAGGAATACTTTAATAAGTTCGAGGAGAAAAAAGGCAAGTTAAGCGACGAGGAGAAGGAAAAAGAAAAGAAAAGATTGTTCGGATTGATAGACAAGGTTAGAATAATGCCGGATGATAATTTTGAATTAGAGAAAAATGAACTGGCTGATGAATTTATGATTAAGGATAAAACCGAAGAATTGGAAAAGCAGTTGAAAGAGATTCTTCAGTATCGCCATAAAGATGGTATAAACAAAATCGGACGATTTTTTCTTAAGCCGGAAATGCTGTCAATCCTAATGAATCGTCTTAATAATTTAAAGAATTTTAAGGCGCCTGAACCGGTCAATCTGGATAATATTGGAAATAAGTCTGATTCAGAAAAGCAAAAACCATCCAAGAATAAATAAACCCGTATTCGTATGAAGCACTTGGATGATAATCTTATTTCTCGAAGGAGATTTTTCAGGGAGATTACCCGGCTGGGCCTGACCACGGCATCACTTCCGCTTGCCCTTAAGGTTTTGTTAGAATTCCATCAGGGAATATGGGCTGATGATAAAAAGCAGAAGAGCATAGCCAAAATTGTTGAGGCGCATTATTACGAGAAACTTGAATATAACAAAATCAGATGCACGCTCTGTCCTAATTTTCATATATACAAACCCGGTGAAGTGTCTTTCTGCTTTACCCGGGTTAATCATAACGGGATTTTGATGTCCCATGCTTATAATAATCCCTGCACCCTGAATATCGACCCGATAGAAAAAGGACCTTTTAATCATTTTCTGCCCGGGACCAATTCTCTTTCTATTGGATTAGGCGGATGTAATCTGCGGTGTCTTTATTGCCAGAACTGGCAGGTTTCAACTGAACGGCCGGAAAAAGTTGCCAAATGTGATTTTGATAAAGAAGATTGTTTGGCCGGAACAAAAGAAAAAGAATGCCGCACCATTTGTTATACTTATACGGAGCCAATGGTCTATCCTGAGTATATAAAAGAAGTAGCAAATTATACTACTTCAAAAGGGATTCGTAATCTTATCTGCACATCGGCTTTTACCAATCCCCAACCTCTAAAAGATATCTGCAAGGTAATCAGCGGATTTGCCGTTACCCTTAAGGCATTTAATGATAAGTTTTACCAGAAGATTTGCGGGCAAACCCTGGCACCGATTCTTAAATCCATGGAAATTATTAGAGCAGAAAAGAAACATCTGGAAATCGTTAACCTGATTGTGCCTTCTTATAATGATGATTTGGGAGTAATCAAACAGATGTGCCAGTGGATTAAGAAAAATTTAGGAGGAGACACACCTTTACATTTCGGAAGATTTTATCCTGAATATAAATTAAAAGACCTGCCACCCACCCCGATTAAAACTATAGAATCAGCCCGTCAGATTGGGTTGGATGAGGGATTAAAATACGTTTATACCTTTAATGTTGCTCCGCACGAAGGCAACAATACTTTCTGTACCTCTTGTAAGAAACCTGTTATTAAAAGATTAGGCTTCAAGATTATAGAAAATAACCTTCCTAACGGCAAATGTAAATTTTGCAACCAGAAAATAACGGGTGTTTGGGAATAATATTTTGCTCATCCGTAAAATCACTGGTTTATGAACCGTTTTATATGCCATACCCACACTCGTTTATTAAACTAACTCCGGATGAGCGAAAGAAGATAAAGAAAAAATTACAGAAACTTGCTCAGGGCGGTCAATGGAAAAAACGACCGCCACTTCAGGCACTCCTGCTTTCCG
Source organism: Planctomycetota bacterium (assembly GCA_043807745.1). Classification (GTDB taxonomy): domain Bacteria; phylum Planctomycetota; class MHYJ01; order JACQXL01; family JACQXL01; genus JAZDFP01. The sequence goes on along the minus strand of JAZDFP010000125.1, from coordinate 15,327 downwards.
ATGACGGCAGGACATTTGAACAGATATACAAGTGGGTAGGGGTTCATTACAGAACCGTTCAGAAGTGGTTTTTTAAGTATCGACAGAAAGGGCTAAATGCCTTTCTTCAGGACTAACAGGGCGTGCTTCATAAAAACTAGGGCGTCCTTCAGCTCAACGACCTCAGACACCGATTCTTGCTATAATCCCTTATAATACATAGGATTATCACTATTTTAGCACCTCAATAAAACCAGCTGAGGGGGGATATCCCTCGGTTATCCCCCGGATACCCCACTACCTTCTACACCCTCCCTAATCACCTTCTACTACCCACTCAATAGGGAACCAGTAGACCCTGATTACCCTACGAGTAGAAGGTGATTACCAATCTACCCGTCCCCTAATGAGGAACCAATAGAGGTGTATTACCCTATCAGTAGTCCCCTAATGAAGAACCAATAGAGGTGTATTACCCTACCAGTAGTCCCCTAATGAGGAATCAGTAGAGACGAATTACCCTACGAGTAGTCCCCTAATGAGGAATCAGTAGAGGCGAATTACCCTACGAGTAGTCTCCTAATGAGGAACCAATAGAGGTGTATTACCCTACGAGTAGTCCCCTAATGAGGAACCAGTAGAGGCGAAATACCCTACGAGTAGAGTGTAAATACCCTTCCAACCAAGGCTAATTAGGGATATAGGTATGCAGATTTTTTCTGACTATATGAGATAAGGATTAAAAGGAGATAACTCACCACAAAGACACACATTCGCTACGCTCAGTGTAAACTCCGGCACAAAGAATTCCCTGCCCGCCCTGGTCGCCTTTGGCGCTGCCGGAGGCAGGTAAACCTTTGGAGGGTTAGTGTCTTGGTGCCGGAGTTTATCCCAGTGGGATGGCAGAAGTTACGAAGTTTCCTTGATAGTATAGAAAATTATATTAAGGTATACGCCCCACTGGGACGGCTACAGATTTTATATATTTTTTGTAGCCCTGCCTGCGGCAGGCAGTCGCAACTTTTAATCTGTGTTTTCCTTGACTTTGTAATCTGTTTTTACTATAGTAACCTCATAGATAATATCAAAAATGTCCTTATTAGTTTTGAAATGACAGATTCCGGATTAAATAAGCACGGTATTACATTAGTTCTTATCCTTTTGATATTGACTTCTCTTATAATTCTGGCGATACCATTTGCCAGTTCAATGTTATTTAAGGAGAAAAGCAGTAAGGATGTTCTGCAAACGACCCAGAGTCGTTTTTCTGCCATAGGCGCCCGTAATAGCGCAATAAATTTACTTCTTCGCACTCATAATTTCTACGAGTTTAATCCCAGCGCTTCTGCTCCTTTTAATACACCTGATTATGATACTTCTAATGAATTTGAAACCAATCTTTATCAATTCAGTCAAATACCATCCAGTCCCAAAGGAACAATCTGGTCTGCCGTGGCAGAAGATGAGCAGGGGAAAATAAATTTAACTACCGCTCCACGTCGGGTTGTTGACCAGTTAAAAGCGATTATAAAATCAAGCGATGACCCGCAACATTTTCTCACCGGATATTCTTATCGTTCCACGACTTGGGTTGCTTCTCAGAACTTGGGCGGTTATCAACTTTATACCGGGAAAGATGGGAGACAGTATCATATTATTTATGTAGATTATGCTGGTCCTTGTTATAACAATGAGGGTTGCCGGGTGCGTCTGCAGCAAGGTAATGAAGAATTTATCGCTTATGTTGCGTTTGAACCCTGTCCGATATGTAGAGTTATTCGGGAAATACCGGATAAAATTAATGGCGTTACGCTAAATCATCAAAACTGGGAATCATCAAGTTCGACACCAGTAATATGGCGTAACCTGGGTTCACAGGTTGAGCTTTATTTAGACCGGGTGGTACCGGATAACTTTCTGAATGAGACCACTATTGTTGAGATAGAACAACCCCATCCCATTAATATCAATACCGCTTCTAAAGAAGTAATAGCCGCTGTGCTTGCCGGAGTAGGTCATAAGACTTATAATCTTGATGGTTCTATAAGCGATACAACAATTTCTCTGGCACAAGCAACGTCTTTAGCAGACGACATAAAGAAAACAACTTTTACCAAGCCAATTGATTTAGAAGCGTTTATAACTAACACTAATATTATTTCAGCCGAGCAAAAACCGGACCTGAGGACTAATGTATTATATGCTCGCGATAACTCTTTGGCTAATATGGTTGATAGGAAATTCGCCGGCACATTACCTTTTTGCTTTCGTTCTTTTGATATCTATACTATAAATTCTACCGGTATTATTAATCGTTCTTCCGGCAGTCAGGCAGGTCAGACGACTCTTAATGAAATTGTTGATATTGCTGTTGATATTGCTCCTGTTGGTCAGGTTATAACCTGGTCCATAGAAAGCCAATATGATTTTGATTCGCAATTTTATACATTTTTGGGCAATCCCTTAAAAATGGTTACATATCCTAACTTAACCAATCCAGGTACAAGGTATTATTATGATAAAGGCCGAGACCCTGATTATTCAAGGGCTGCAAATAGCGGTTACTTAAAATTAAGAACCGCAGAAGACACTCGAGGCAAAAACATTAGACTAAGTGATTCTTTTTCAGATACCTATGAAGGAGTTACGCTTCCTTTGGAGTACAGCCGGGATAGTATTTTTGAGTTTTATGGAATAGGTACGGGGAAATATGGAATTCGTGCCGGTGGGGTGGAATTCTGGATAAAATTTAATACCCCCCCATCTGGTACAATATCTTTATTTGATATAAAACAGGAAGATTATGAAAATAGAATAGCATTATGGTATGAAAATGGTAATTTAGTTCTATCAGTATGCGATGCTACTGTAGATAGAAAGGCATCTCAAATAAGGGCATCGGTTATTCTTGAAGCAAATGTCTGGTATCATATTGGTGCTTATTGGAAAGAACCTAAATATGCTCAATTAGCATTGTTTCTTGACGGCATGCCGGTCGGTTCTTTTGGTCATTATAATGATTCAGGCCAGATAATTCTTACAGAACTTACTGCTGAACTACCAGCTATATCAGATATGGATACAACCGTAACACAAACGATTATTTCCGTAAACTCCACAGCCGGATTCCCGTCATCAGGCTCTATTGAAATCGGCGAAGAAATTATTGAATATAATTCTATTGCAGCAGGCGGTTTTGTTGTTTCAACAACTTGGAATGGGGTGCCACCACTACCACTATTCCTCTTTCAAGATGGAAGAGGTGCAGGAGTATCACAGGTTGTCTATCATCCGGCAGGAGCAAAGGTTACTATACACGGTTATTCAACAGCATTTGTTCCAACAATTAGCATTGTCGGTTATCCAGATATTAACTTCACTGATTTGCCAACTGGTGGGGGTAGATTAATGGATAATCTTCCTGGTTTTGCTCCGACTCCAATGCTTAACGCTCTGATTGGTCCAGACGATACCACTATTATTGTTAATTCTACTGTAAACCTACCTCCACAAGGATATGTCCAGATTGACAATGAGGTGGTTTATTATGCAACATCTACTGCTGTAAGTCTTCTTAATTGCATTCGTGGAGCATTGGAAACCACGAAAATCGCTCATGGTAGTTGGGTGCCACCTGCTCCACCTGTCTTCCCCTCTGTTTTTTTATATTCTTTACGGGTAGATGACCATACCAATTATCCTGACATGGATATTATTCAAATTGATGATGAATGGATAGGACCAGTTCAAAAAACTCAACAGGATGGTCTAAACTTTTTTACAGGGATAGTAAGTGGCGGGAATCCTCTTGATATTAGTCGTGGGTATTTTTATGGTCCTGTAAAGCATGATGCTGGTGCACTGATTATTCCGGTATTGGCAACCGCATTCACATCACAATCGTATCCCGGGCCTGGTACCGCAAGAAACGATGTAGTTACTATTATAGAAGCCGACCAGACTACTAATCCTAAAGAAGAAAAAACTATTAGGAATGCGTTTGCTTTTATGGGCAATAACTTAGTTGCCTTTACGACTAATCTTAGTCGTAGTTATAGTATTGATGATATAACACGATTGGTAAAGTTTCCTTCTGATGAGTTGCCATCATATCTACCGACAACTTTTACCATTGGTAGCAATCTTGATGCTACGATTGACGAGATAAAATTCCTGAGCAGCGACAAAGGATATTATGTAACAGAAGAAATATTACAGGCATCAGATGCAGGTAAAACCACGGTTCTATTTAATGGAGCCATATTAGATACAAGTGGAATTGTTAAAGTCGGCGATGAATATATTGGTTACGCTAATATATCAGGTAGTAATCTCATGAACTGCAAAAGAGGATATCTTGGTTCGCCCGTTTCGACTTATGATAAAAAACAAAGAGCGACTAATATCTCATCATTCCTTGCTGTTTCGGCATTAACGCAGGATATTTCAGTAGACAGTTCCATAATACCTGCTACTAATACCGGCGGTTTTTCAACTAATGGTGGGTATTTATTGATTGGGAATGATTTGAATGCTGCCGAAGTTGTAGGTTATTGTAATTCAACTTTCGTTATGCCTGCTCATAGTAATGGAATTTTTAGAGGTATGTTCGGAACAAACAAACAAACACACAATGCCAATACCCTTTGTTACGGAATCCCTTTTCGCTATTGGGATTTACAGAAGCAAAATGCCTTTGATAACCAGATGGTTTATTTCCAGGCCGCGCATTATGCCCGTGGCGCTACCTGGAAAAGAATATTATGGGATGAAACACATATACCATCTAATGATGGGTTGGTCGGGCTAAGAGTTTTAGTGCGATTTAATAATCAGCCCCTTTGGAATACAATACCGACTAATCAAGAAGACGGAATCTTTGAATTTACCATCCCCGCTGGTGCAAATAATCTAAATGTTAAAGCCGACCAGATAGAAGTAATGGTATTTTTCCGGTATTTACCTGGAGCCTTTTCAAGTAATGCTTGGAAACGTTCTCCTTTATTAGAAAATATTTATGTTGAATATGAAAAACCTGTTGTAACTATATCACAGCAGGAAAGATAAATATGCGAGAAAGTGCTACTAATCATTTATTATTTATAAGTAATAAGCAAGCCTGCGTGCCGAAATGCACTTCAGAGCGCAGGCACGATTCCGGTTTCACTTTGTTGGAGATTCTTGTTGCGGTAGCCATCTTTGTTCTTTTAGCCGTTCTTTTGGCTGGTCTTCTCCAGAGCGGAATAGACTTATGGAAAACCGGCGAGACCAGTGGTGATGTTACAGAACGAGGTCAGATAATTATGGAACAGATAAAAAAAGATCTGGCAACCGTATTCACCGAACCGGATAAAAAAACGGTAGCAGTTTATAGGTTTGACGAATCATTACCTCTTGAAAAATCTTATACATTTGAACCGTCATTTTATTCCGGATTTGATAGTCAAGGCAATCAATGGCTCTATTTGATTCGTCTGGATGATGATAACTTTTATAACTTTATTTCGCCGACATATCAGACGTCAAAACAACGTATTACTTATTATATAAGTGGTACTGCAACTTCTAATCCACAGTTAGTTAGAGGTATTATAGATGAAACTACCGCTGTGAACTTCTGGCAACAACAACAAATACAAGGTATTCCCTCAGCCCAGATTAGCCAGACTTTTGATGATATTTTATATTTAGGATGCACTTGTTATGATTCATCGAGTCTATCAACGACATGGGATTCGCGTGTTGCAATTACCCAGACAGTGCAGACGCAAACATATCCGGTTGTTCCGCAAAAACTACCCCATGTTGTTCAGGTAGCATTAGACATAAAATCTTTGCCTTTGAATACTCCTAAAATTACACTTGTAAAAGATGATGGCACTTCATTAAAAATAAATACCTCAAAATCATTACTTGGAGCAGGGAGCTATATCAAGATTGGGACTGAATGGCTTCTGGTTCAAAAAAAACATCAGTATACTTTAACCGTATCAAGAGGTGCAAGAAACACTACCCAGGCATCTTATAGTAGCGGCGAAGAAGTTCAATATGGCGAAACTATTGAAAATAAAGTCTATCTGTCTACCGCTAAAAATGATTAGTATCATATGAAATACTCAAATTCCCCGCCCCGACGTAACGTCGGGGAAGGCTTTAGTCTTCTGGAGGTTCTGGTTGCTTTAATGATACTTGTATTCGGTTTAGCGACTATTTTTGGATTATATGGAACTGCAACTTACTCGCATCGTCGTGGTGTTAATGATGCACTTATAACCAGAATGTCTGCAGCCATTCTTTCAGAATTACAAAGCGGTCAACATCTGGCATCTTTAGATTTACAGAATCGTTCGGCACAGCAATATTCTGGATTCCCGTCAATATATACTTATGACCTTGCTTTCGAGACGATAAGTGGAATGAGTCTATCAACAAGTCGGATAGTAACTTTAACAATAAAATGGCCTAAAGGAGGAAAAACAAGCGGGTCGGAAATATTTAAAACCCTCTTAATTTTCCCTAATCAACCATAATGCCGACTACAAATAAGATTTGATTTTGTATAGCAGTTCTTAATTATTTTCTAACATTCTCTATTCGTGCTATACGAAGCGCTTCGCAGAGCATAGTTTGTCATTCCCGTGAAAACGGGAATCCAGTTATGCCTTAATGGAATGGATTCCTGCTTCCGCAGGAATGACAAAGTAGCGTTAAAACATGTTAGAAGATCAATAAGAACTGCTATATGATAGGGAATATTGTTGCCAGAGGCAATCCTGATGCGTTACCATATCCATCTTAGGTAGACGGGTTAGCCTGTTTGATTTGCAGGGTTTCTTTTTGTTTTTCTAAGAATTGACCGATTCGTCTATATTTTTCATATCTTTGCTGGACTAAAGTATCTATTGGTATGTTCTGCATATTATTGAGTGTATTGATAATACTCTTTTTAACATTCTCTGCTGTTGTTTTATAATCATGATGTGCACCTCCAAGAGGTTCGGGAATAACTTCATCTACGATACCTAATGTCAATAAATCATAAGAGGTTAATTTTAGGACTTTAGCGGCTTCCGATGCCTTGGAACTGCTTTTCCATAATATCGCAGCACAACCCTCCGGCGATATCACGGAAAAATATGCATTTTCCAGAATTGAAAGGTGGTCTCCGACTCCTATTGCTAAAGCACCGCCACTACCGCCTTCACCGACGACAATACATATTATGGGTGTTTTTAAATAAGACATCTCAAAAATGCTCTGGGCGATAATCAATGCCTGACCTCGTTCCTCAGCGCCAATACCGGGATAAGCACCGGGTGTATCTATTAAGGTTATAATAGGCAGGCTAAATTTTTCTGCTAATTTCATTTTGAGCAAAGCCTTGCGATAACCTTCCGGATGCGGACAACCAAAATGGCAGGCAACTCTTTCTCGGATATTCTTGCCTTTTCGTGTTCCTATAAGTAATACTTTTTGGGTATCTATTTTTGCCAATCCGCAAACCATAGCCGGGTCATCACGGAATGAACGGTCCCCGTGGAGTTCTACAAAGTCATTGAATATAAGATGTATGAAGTCTGTTATCTGGGGTCGCATTTGGTGTCTGGCTAAAAGAACTCTTTGCCAGGGAGACAAGTTTTTATAAATCTCTTTTTTGAGATAATTCGCCCGTAAACGCAGTTTCTTTATCTCTTCGGAAAGGTTTATATCGGCCATTCTGGAAAAACCTTCAAGCTGGACAATTTTACGTTCCAATTCCAGAATCGGAGCCTCAAAGTCAAGACCATGATTATTATCTTCCATACTTCAACTTCGTTCAGTATTAAAATAGTGAGCCTGCCGAACTATAAAACTACTTATTATACTTAATAATAAAGGTCTGTCAACCCCGTTAGAAAGAATTAAGGCAGGTTAATATCTCTCCATTTTCAACTTACCTTCTCTTAATCATAGCGGATTATATCAAATATTTCTAACGGGGTCAATAATCAAATGATAAAACCCTTGACCTTTTAATATGTAATAAGTATACCTAACGGTATTCTATTTAATAGGATCCCGTAGGGGATGAACTACTATTATGCCGCATCTAAAAAGATTTTATGCCCAGCTCTTTCTCGGAAAGAACGGGGTCGGTGATAAAGTTATTCTTGATGCCGCACAATCAAATCATCTTAAAAATACATTACGATTAAAACCTCATTCAGCAGTGGAGATTTTTAATAATCATAATGAATCATATCTGGCAGAGGTATCCTTAATCCCGCCAAAAGGAGGAGTGGAACTTAAAATACTATCTAAAGCAACTCCAAATACTGCTATTACTGTTCCGGATATTACGCTCGCCTGTGCTATTGCCAAAGGAAACAGGATGGATTGGCTGATAGAAAAAACAGCAGAAATGGGATTGACCGAACTGCTTCCTATTATTACCCAGCGGACCGTGGTTAAACCGGATGGGCAAAGTAAAAAGATAGAACGATGGCACAAATTAGCCATTTCAGCCGCAAAACAAACCGGCCAAAATTCAATCCTTAAAATTAATCCGCCGGTAGAATTTAAATCATTAAATAATCTTATCAATGATTTCTCTTTAAGTTTAATCGCAATTCCCGATGCTGATAAATACTTGCCAGAGGTGCTGGGAAAAAGTAATCTATCGGGCAAGATATTATATCTTATCGGACCTGAAGGTGATTTTACGCCCGATGAGATTAATATGGCTGTAAAATGGGGCGTTCAGCCCGTGCGATTGCCAATCAATGCGATTCTAAGGGTTGAAACAGCCGCTATAACTATGCTCGCTATGTTGTTGTATCATTTTGGTAAGATGATAAGTATAGGAAAGTATACAATAAACCGCTGATTATGCGGATTAAACGGATTTAATTAATATCCTACCCGCCTGACCGGTGCCAGTCGGGCAGGTCTGCTTAATCCGCCAAATCCGCGGTTACGAAGTTTTCTTATGAAACAATTAAAACAACCTAAAACTGCTTTTATCTGCCAGAAATGCGGTGCCAGCAGCCCTAAATGGCTTGGCAGATGCGCCGAATGCGATGAATGGGGTTCTGTTATTGAGGAAATCGTTACGCCTTCTGATACAACCACCCGTCAGTCATTAGGACAAGAACCTCCCATATCAATAAATAATGTTAAGACTTTATCATCATCAAGATTGGTCAGCAATCTAAAAGAATTTGACCGTATCTTAGGCGGTGGAATGGTAATCGGGTCATCTGTCCTGATAGGTGGCGACCCCGGCATCGGTAAATCAACCATTCTGCTGCAGGTTTGCAATCAGTTGGCTTCAAAAGGTATTAAAACACTTTATGTCAGCGCTGAGGAATCTGTATATCAAACTAAAATAAGGGCTGAAAGACTTAATATAAATTCGGATAACCTTTGGCTGGTTTCCGAAACTAACACTTCAATAATCAGTAGTTATATTGAAAAACATAAACCGGATTTGGTCGTAGTGGATTCCATTCAGATGGTCTACAAGCCTGAGATTTCCACATCACCCGGAACATTGACTCAGGTCCGTGAATCAGCAATGGATTTAGTCTATCTCTGCAAACGTAGCGGTGTTTGTTTATTCCTTGTTGGACATATAACTAAAGAGGGCTCACTGGCTGGCCCGAAAAGTTTGGAGCATCTGGTGGATACGGTGCTTTATTTTGAAGGAGACCGGTTCCAGTCTTTCCGGATTCTCCGAGCCGTAAAAAACAGGTTCGGCTCTACTAATGAAATAGGCGTCTTTGAAATGAAGGAGGATGGTCTTATTGAAGTAATTAACCCTTCTGAATTATTCATTTCGCAATCCCAGCCGGATATTGCTGGCACACTAATCGTTTCAACGCTTATAGGCACAAGACCGTTTCTGGTTGAAGTTCAGGCATTGACCTCGCGGGCTAATTATGCCGCTCCGACCAGACGGGTCAGCGGTGTTGATTTCAACCGCACCGTTATGGTTCTGGCTGTTTTGGAGCGACGGCTTGGCCTTACCCTTGGCTCTCAGGATGTCTATGTCAATGTAGTCGGCGGGGTGAAAATTGATGAACCGGCTGCAGACCTCGGTATCGCCCTCGCCGTTTTCAGCAGTTATAAAAATAAACCGATTCCAAAAGGAATGGTCTTTATCGGCGAAATAGGATTAACCGGTGAAATCAGGTCCGTAAACCAGATTGGAACCCGTATTCAGGAAGCATCGCGGCTTGGATTCACTAAAATAGTCATCCCCCAAGGCAATGTCAAAGGACTCAAAATAACCGGTGATACGGAAATCATTAAAGTATCTTATCTATCGGAAATAATAAAGGATTTTAACTTATGATTTTAAGGCAAAACTATCTTGAATATGAAGAAAATAGCAGGTTACAGCCGAAAGCGAAGCCTTCCGTTATGGGCGAGAAGTGACTCTTTCAGCGCGTCATGCCAATAAGTATAATTCATAAGCCGATTAGATAAGGGTTAACAAGCACATCAGTGTAATCTGTGGCTATCTCTGAAATCTTGTGTCCGTAGGGGACGGGGTTAGTACACCCTGATAGGCATTACCACGGTTTGCTTGCCTTCAAGAGCCAAGCGGCGCTGGAGCCGGAATGCGGTTTCATTGTGGAGTATTTGAGTAAAGATGCTTTCGTTCTTAAATACCAGTTTACTCACAAAGAATACGCTCCTGGGATATTCCTTATGAACGTCGTTGCATATTCCTGTCAGGGTCTCAATAATACTTACCGATACGTCAAATCTGTATTCAGCATAAAAGCCGAAGTCATTAGCCATCTGGATATATTTTTTCATATCTTCTTCGGTATTGTGACGGAGGTTTTCCACTTCGTTGATTCCTTTAAATTGGCCGGTATCCAGTTCGCCCACGCTGACAAAGACAATTCTTTGGAATATCTTTGGGAATAGTTTTTCTATAGAGAAAAAATTGTGGATACCGAATCCATTAAAGCCGCTGACCAGAATCACAGCCGTAGGTTCTTCAGGTGCAATAGTCGTTGGTATTGGTTTAAGATTTTCCAGCCGGGGCATATTTACCAGGATGTCGTCCAATCGCTTGAGTGCCGTTCGCGTGCTGATATAATGCTGTTTGATAAGGAATGCCATTACAATAAATCCTGAGGTTATTACCAGTGTCAACCAACCGCCTTCGAAGAATTTGAAACCTATGAGTATTATTAAAACGGTTGAGGTTAGTAAAAATCCAATCAGATTAATAATCAATTTACCCAACCAGTTACCGTTCTGTTTTCTGACCCGAATCCAGTGCCGGCACATTCCGAATTGGGAAAGCGAGAATGTAATGAAAACATTAATGCTGTATAAAACGACAAGAAAAGCAACCTGGCCTTTGGCAATAATCATAATTACAATGGAACTAAATCCCATAAAGAGGATACCGTTGGCTACGGTTAAACGTTCACTCAAATGGGAGAAGCGTCTGGGCATCCAGTAGTCCAGAGACATATTAGCCAGAACCTGAGGACCACCGATAAATCCGGTTTGGGCGGCAACAAATAACAAAGTGCCTTCAGATATAAGAGTAAGAATAACCAGCCAATGACCTATCGGTGTATTCCATGTTTCTATTACCCTTTCAAATAATGAGGCATTAAGTGTTTTGCCCGGGACTTTGGCGATATTAAAAAGGCCATAGAAGATTAATAGACTGCCTGATAGAAGCGCCAGTGAAAGCGCCATATAAATCATTGTTCTTTTGCCGGTCTGTGATTTCGGATCTCGTAAAGTGGGCAGGGCATTGCTGACTGCTTCTATACCCGTATAAGTGCCTGCACCGTGGCTGTATGATTTCAGAATTATTAAAATCAGCGCCCAAACTCCGATATTCTGAATCATCCCTTTGGTTTGAGGAACGGTGTCAATTAAGAAAGACGGCAGGGTATTAGTATTCTGCAATAGAGCCGCACCGACCATAATCAGATGTGTAATAATAAAAGCAATAAAAATGGGAAATAGGATGGTGATGGATTCTTTAACACCGCGCATGTTCAGAATCATCAGGATACAAACCACCGTAATAGAACAGATGAGTTTATAAGATTGTAAATAGGGTGGTAAGAAACTGAAGAGTGCATCCATACCGCTGACTACAGAAACGGCAATAGTCAGAATATAATCTATAACCAGGGCGCTTCCGGCAATTACTCCAGCCGAGGGATTGATTAATTTTGTAGCCACAACATAACCGCCACCACCAAGAGGAAAGAGTTCTATAATCTGGTTGTAAGAAAGCGTGATAATGATAATGGTCAGAGCAGTAGCGATTGCCAGATAAACCGCAAGGAAACCATTATTAGCAAGAGCAACAAACGCCTCTTCAGGACCGTAGCAGGATGATGTTAGACCGTCAGCGCCTAAGCCGACCCAGGCTAATAATGCGATAAGCGAAATCCTCCTGAAGATGGACGGGTCAAGTGGATTTTTCGCCTTGCCTATAACAAAAGATTTAATATCTTGCCATTTCATTAGTAGTTTCCCTTATAAAGTCCAAGAAAAATTAGCCACCCCGCTTGGGCGGGATAAACTCCGGTCGCTGAGAAGAAAACTATTATTTATTCCTCTGCGTTCTCAGCGTCTCTGCGGTGAGTTTACCGACCTAAGGCATTATAGCCCAATCGCGATTCTTCCGCCTCCGCCTATGCTATGGCCGGGTTCGGCTATTAAAATTAACTAAATAGAATGAATAAAATAGGTGTTTTAGTCAATAAAATCAAGACTCAATTTTCATAGTTAGACTATGATGCTCAGGTAGGTAATTAAGATAGACTTCTCAACCTGATACTATTATTTTTTATCTTCAGGTTTTTTCTCAGGTGGTTGTTCGGTTCCTGTTGTGACTCTCTTGAGGGTTGGAGTAGCTCTTTTTAAGAAAAGAATGGCAAAGCAGGTATCAATCATCATTTCGCTGAATCTATCATCGGCACCTTGATTCCAAAAACCATCCTTTTGTTGGTTTTTCACGAGATAGACAGCTCCGCTTTGATACCAATTACAATCTCCTATTTTTTCTATATCCAGTATAGCCCCAACACGTTCCAGGCCATAGATGTAATAATATTGCCACCAGTTAGGCATATTAAAGAATAATGCGCCCGGATTAGTGTTGAATGTTATATTTTTGGCTAACCAGTCAAGTCCTTTCTGGATAGCAGGGTCATTTTTATAATCCTCTTTTAAATAACATTTTGCAATAGTTAAACTTACGACACCGGCTACTGTCATACTGCCATAAGAAGCAGGGCTATTCATTACGGCTCTCTTGCTGGAATATGACCAGCCTCCATCCGGTAATTGGTCCTTAACTAAGAAATCAGCAGCGTCCTTCCATGTTTCCTGTGGGATGGTAATGCCACAACGGGCAGCAGCACGTAAACCTAATAATGCATAATGGGTATTAGAATTGTCACCTTCATTAGGTCTTTGTTTATTACTACGTTTTAACTCAAATCCTTTTGTCGGCGGAGTAACCTTCTTTTTAATAGTACTTGTGCCATCGGTAATAACTTCTATTATTTCCGGCGTCCCGGTAAGGACGGGATGTTCATCTTTTCCTTTTTTATAAGTGGCATCATAGCTCCATTGTCCATTAAGCGCCTGATAATTGACAATCGCCTGGGCGCATTCGGCGATTTGTTCTTGATATTTTTCCCGGTCAATTAATTCTAAAGCCATAGCCTTCAGAGCCACATTATATGTGACAGCAAGCGGTTCATTGACCATCAGGTCTATCCAACCTTTTAATATAGGGTTATCTGTCTCTACGCCTGCATGAATAAGGGTAAGAATAACTACTTCTATTGTTCTTGTCCCCCGGCCGAATTTCTTTTTCATTAGATAGTCAACACCTTTTTTGACCGCATCATCAATCTGTTTTTGGTCCACACTCCCGGTGGGAGGAGGCGGAACTTTGTGTTGAGGAGGTGTTTTATCTTTAGCAGATGAGTTATATGATATGAAAACAGCGGAGAATAAAATTATTATAGCTATCCCTCGACAGGCTCGGGATTGAGCTAAATGGTGAGCTTGCCGAACCATGGATAAATATATCTTTTTCATTTTGATAATGAGATATTATTTACTTTTTTCCTACTATGATTATATTATATCAAAAATCCCTAATGGCGTCAATATGTTTTGTTGGAATTATCGGATGCTGTCTTTTTATTGCTGTCCTTCGCCACTCTGTAGCAGTCCTTCGCCATTCTGGAGCTTCATTCTGGAACTTCGGAACAGCGTAGGATGGCTACCATGTATCTGCCCGCCCTTGGCTTCGCTTCGGCGAGAGGGTCACCTAAAGCGGTCTAATGGGTTATGTTTTATTCTAACACCTTGACTTGAAAAAGAAGCAAACAACAAACTGATGTATATTTCGCCTTCTCCATATTTATTAAACACGATTCCTATGACAGGAACAAATTTAATAGCAAATCCCAATGCGGCTTCCAAACGTAGTTCAACACCACCGCTATAAAGCGGGCTATTCCCTTCGCCGAAAGCCACATCACTAAATAGGGCTAAAGCAACATCCTCATAATATATATTCGGATTCCATAACCCATCACGCCTCTTCAGGATAGGAAAAGAATATTCTAATGTGAAGATACCACCGCGTTTTGTTTTGAGCGTATCTGTAATTTTATATCCTCTAATTTCAATTTGGTATAATCCTGTTTTATCAGGTTCACTAATCAGATACAAACCCGCCATAAGGTTGCTGCCCCATTCCGGTTCGCTGGTATAACCGTTTAGATAATGAGAGAATACTGTTATTGATTCAAGAGCAGTTCTGTCGGCTTGAGAATCCCAACTTTTACGCTCCATAATATAATTTTCCTGATTTTGTAACTGCCACTTGGGGTATTTTATTGCCGTTTGTATACCCGGGACTAATTCATTGTGCGTATGGAGTTCCTCTTCATCCGACCTGATTTCTAATGACGGCCAAATAGAAGAAATACCCGGTTCAAGTTTTACGAATAACGGATAATTAGCGTAAAGAGTATTATCATGTTCTCCTTCTTTTCGTAACGTGGTTACCCCGATAGTCATCGGAGGCAAAAAAGTATTCTCATATAATAAAGACCAGTAAGGGGTATCTCCAAACCGCAATTTCGTTTCGTAATAATGTTCATAAGTTACATCAGAGCCGGAAAGAAATACTCCCGGTCTCGTTGGAGAAAAAAGTGGCAATCTTAATGACGGCACCATCGTTTTCAGGACATTACCATAACCGCCTTGGGTAGGAGTAATTGTAGATTCTAATATTTTAAGGTCGGGCATTGGGAATGCTTCATATCTCGTAGGCTGTATCTCTGA
>JAZDFP010000124.1:0-4693 GCA_043807745.1 Planctomycetota bacterium | reverse complement strand
TCAATCTCCCATTTATGTGCGGGCATAGTTTCTCTTGATTCCAGGCATACTAATTGGATATTTTTAGCGTCCAATCTTTTGGCGCTTAATGCCACGTCTATTGCCACATTACCGCCGCCGATTACCAGCACGGATTTGTCCTTAAATGAATCCTGTTTAATCCTGTTGTTCCTGATGTCCTTAAGAAAATCTATGCCCCAATAAATTGCTGATTGTAGATTACGGATTTCATTCTGTAATACCTTCTTTGGTAATTGGGCGCCGATGGCTATGAGTATTGCCTTATAACCTTCTTTCTTGAGGGATTCAATAAAAAAGTCTTTTCCTAACGTAGAATTGGTTTTAATAGTGATATTTTTATGTGTTATGATTTTCTTGAGGTCAGTTGAGAGAACGGATAAAGGCAGTCTGTATTCCGGAATCGCATAGCGCATCATTCCGCCGGGTTCATTATTCGCTTCAAAGATGGAGACGGTATATCCTTTTTGTGCCAGATAATAAGCCGCACTTAGACCTGATGGTCCTCCTCCAATCACTGCTATTTTATTATTATCTATTTTCTGTGTCCATCTGTGTTTATCTGTGGTTTCATATTCAGTGGCATAGCGTTTGAGGGAACAGATAGAAATTGGTTCATTGAGTTCCTTACGGCGGCAGTTTTCTTCACAGGGATGGAAACAGACACGGCCCAAAACCGACGGAAACGGCACTTTATGCTGGATTACCTCAAATGCTTCATCAAGATGATTCTCTTTTATTGACCTGATATAACTTGGCGCATCCATTCCGACCGGGCAGTTACCTTTGCAAGGCACTAATGATTTAACACGATCTGCACCAATTAATACATTATCTAAAATAGCGCCGGTTGGACAGACCTCAACACAGGCACCGCAGAATTTGCAGGCAGAATCTTTCAATGTCGGTTGTTTGCTTCCAACAATGACTTTACCATCATTAATAACAAATCCTAAAGCGTCGATTCCTCTGAGATTCCGACAGGCACGGACGCAGCGCAGGCAGCCGATACACAGATTATAATTACGTTTGAAAAGCGGTTCGCCCACTGGGTGCCCCTGTGGGTCGTTTTCAATGACGGGAATATTTTGGGGAATATATCGTGGAGTTGAAAGAGGGATACCGATATATTGAGAAACTTTTTGCAGTTCACAGCGTCCGAATTTGGGGCAACAGCGTTCGTTTTGAGGAACATTACTGGAACACTGGGTCAGACTGCAGCCTTCCGACTGAGCGCAGGTTAGGCAACTATGAGAATGTTCAGCCAGAATTTTGGCAAGATTATCCTGCCGGGCTTGGCGAATACGCTCCGTATCTGTAGATATTTCCATATCAGGTTTTATTGTTGTGGCACAAGCTCTCTGGAGTTCAGTAGTTCCTTTTATTTCTACCAGACACAATTGACAACCGTTGAGGGTCTGATTTCCTGCCCGAATTGATTTTATTAGATTATTCGCTTGATAAATGACATCATAGGGTTGTAAATCAGAATCAGCAATCGGTTTAAGGTCAGGATGGCTGCAAAGATGAGGAATATATATGCCTGCATCCAACGATGCCTTGAGAATGGAAGTATTTTCCGTAGATTTTATTTCCTGGTTATTTATTTTAAGGGTTATCATTTTGACGTATCATAATAAAATTACTTAATAAAATCAAATATTCTTTTATTCTTTATGTCTTTGTGGTAAAATATATTTTATGAAAGACCGATTCGGCAGGGAAATAAATTATCTGCGTATTTCTATTACAGACCGTTGTAATTTCCGATGTTTCTACTGTATGCCGCCGGCTGGAATAAAACCTCTTCTGCCCTCTTCGGAAATACTTTCTTATGAGGAGATACTGGAAATAGTAAAAACAAGTACCAACTTGGGAATTACAAATTTCAGGATAACCGGTGGAGAACCGCTCGTTAGGAAAGATATTATTTCCCTTCTGCAGAAGATGAGAGGTTTATCCGGTGTGGAAAGTATTGCATTGACTACCAATGGGTATCTGATTGATGATTTTGCTGAACACTTGAGCAAGATAGGTTTATACAGTATTAATATTGGGCTTAATTCTTTTAATAGAGATAATTTCAAGACAATAACCGGTATTGATGGACTTAATAAAGTTCGCAAAGGAATACGGCATATTTTAGAAACGGGATTTAGTAATTTGAAAATTAATACAGTTTTATTAAAGGATTATAATGAAGAAGAAGTGATAGCAATTGCCAAACTTACTCTGGAATATCCTGTTGCAGTTCGTTTTATTGAATATATGCCCTGCGGAAATTGGGAAACAAACTCAGATAGTATTATCAAAGGTGATGAGATTATAAAAAGGATTAGTGGAAATATCGGGGAATTAACCAGGATTGAGGATAAATATGGAAGCGGTCCGGCACAATATTATCGTCTGCCTAATGCCCCGGGCAAAATAGGATTTATTATGCCGGTCAGCCATTTTTTCTGCGCCGATTGTAACCGCATAAGACTCACGGCTGATGGGCATCTTAAATCCTGCCTGCTTTCTGAAGAAGAAATTGATTTAAAGCCTATTTTGAGAGAGATAAAAGATAAAAGAATACAGACGATAAAATTAAACGAGGCATTGAAGAATGCTATACTCGCCAAACCGGAAAGGCATTTATATAAAAGAGAAAATGTAATGTCCCGAATCGGAGGATGAAACCACAGATACACACGGATAAACACCGATTAATTTATCTGTGTCTATTAAAAGGATAGTTATGAAACTGAGTCATATTGATAAAAAAGGCTATATTAAAATGGTAGATGTTTCTTCCAAAAAGATTACCTATCGTAAGGCAAAGGCATTTGCTAAAGTGATGATGGCTCCTACTACATTTAAAGCGATTATTTCAGGTAAGGTAAAAAAAGGTAATGTGTTGGAAGCCGCAAGACTTGCCGGTATTATGGCGGCAAAGGAGACGCAGAAACTGATTCCGCTTTGCCATCCGATAAATATTACGCATATCCAGATAGATATTAAACCTGTAAAGCCAAAGATGATAGAAATATATACTTTAGTTGAGGCATATGACCGGACCGGCGTGGAAATGGAGGCTTTGACTGCTGCTGCGATTTGCGGTTTGACTATTTATGATATGTGCAAGGCAATTGACCGGAGTATGGAGATAACAGGGATTAAATTGCTGGAAAAATCAGGCGGTCGCAGCGGAATATATAAAAGAAAATCATAATTCCTAAAGTAATTAGGCATTAGAAATTAGTCATTAGTCATTTACTTGAAGTTTATACTATGGGTAAGATAGTCGGTGTCTGTATCAGTGACCGTAAAGGAATTCCCAAGAAAAATGTAGGCCGAGCATATCTTGAAATTGCTAAAGGATTGAAAGGCGATGCCCATTCCGGTTTTGGTCACCGTCAGGTAAGCCTGCTTGCCAGGGAATCCATTGATAAAATGCGTGAGAAAGGTTATGAATTACAAGAAGGCTCTTTTGCCGAAAATCTTACTACCGAAGGTATAGACCTGATAAGACTGCCGGTCGGGACAGAAATGAAAATAGGCGGAACAGTGCGGCTGCGTATTACGCAGATAGGTAAGGATTGTCATACCAAATGCGCCATATTCCGTAAGATAGGTGACTGTATTATGCCGCTTGAAGGTATCTTTGCTGAAGTATTACAATCAGGTGATGTTAAAATAGGCGATAAAATAGAAATCTTGTAAACATTGCGGTATTTAAAATCAGATAATCTTCTTATCTTTGTCTGCCACCGAATGGTTGTCTCCTACTCGGTGACATACTTCTATTAAATAATGATGGTTCTGATTTTTGATATTGTTCATACTGTTGCGACGAAAGAATCTGTTTGACTTTTTCATTAGATTCATTCCTTAAAACTTCTCCTTTAGTCCTGTATTCTTCTGATGATAATTGCTGGGCTTGCAATTGAGAAAGTAATTCTATAGTTTTATTCCCTCTTTCAGTTAATATGTTAGAGAATTCCTGCTTTTGGGATTCATTTAGATTAAGACTTTTAGCAAGTTCTTCTGTTCTTTGACTGAGTCTTTGTCGTAACTGTTCATTGGATTTTGCCGCCTGTTCTTCTCGTTGTTGTTGCTGGATATTTTTTAACGCTTCTGCAACCTGTTCTTGGAATATCCGGGCAAATTGAGGGTCTTTAAATAATTCACTTGATATTGTCTGATTTAATAATGGATTTGCCGGTTGTTCTTTTCCTTCTGATTTTGTCTGGAGTGAAGGATTTACTGCGCCAATTGAACCTCTCTTTTCCAGATTAATGATTCTAACGCTATCCGACAAAATATCTTCTTTTAATCTTTGCATAAAGAGAGATTGATTAGAGAGAATGTCTTTTGACTCGTTTAATTCACGTTGAAGTTTGTCAATCTGTGATTTTAAAGATGTTATTTCATTAGACGCTGTTTGGGGGAGCATTTTGCCGTTTTGGGAAGAAGGTTTTTCTTGAATAATAAAATAACCGGTTACAACCATAGTGACTATAGCAAGACACGCAACAATAATGATAAAATATTTCATAATATATTTTCTCCTTTATTCTATATAAAAACGGGATTCCAATTTATTAAAAATATCATTATTTGCTTGAAATGTCAAACTATTTTATTATAGGATATTATAGATTGTGTTTTAAACTCATCAGAAGAGAAAGTG
>JAZDFP010000123.1:0-10662 GCA_043807745.1 Planctomycetota bacterium | reverse complement strand
CCTCCTTTTAGAAACCTATTGATTGCCTTGTTAAAATCTGCGCCTGGGTTAATCCACCACTACCTTCTTCCCATGAAAGATTGCCATAACCATCATTGGTAAGCGAACCTGTGTCATTGGCGGGATAGTCTGATAAACCGGCGAAAGTGAGTGTGGTGAGATACCCCGCGTCAGCGTGATTGCCCCATCCATGCGCTTCATCCCAGTCGGAATGGTTATCGGCGGTATAACCTATAATTGACCCTGAACCCGTGATTATGCCCGTAAGATTAGTCGCTGTGGATGTGGTCACTTCATTAGGGCCAGGAGCGCCATCATCGCCATCGGCTCCTGGAGCACCTGGGGCGCCGTCATCACCCTTTAACGCTAAACTATTTATCGTTGATCCAGCGAAACAAGCGGATGTAATAAAACAGAATAATATTACAAATATATATTTTCTCAAGGCTCGACCTCCGAGTGAGTGTTGACCCATCCTTTACTTATCATCTTTTTCACGATTTTATCATCCATACCAAGTTGATATTTTAATATCTTCTGCAAGTTTTTAGTGTCCTGCCTGTCGTCTTTCCTGTCATCATTTATTGTGTCTATTATTTTATTTAATTTAGAAGTTATCTTCTCATGGTCTTTGATGTCGTCGATGGAAACCTGTCCTATTTCGGCATAGGCGGATAATGCGAGAACACCAATAGCCATAAATATTGATACTATCCCTACCCTGAGATTATTCGCCATAAATTGAAAGACCTTTCAACGCTTTCGTAGTAGAATGAGTAAGACTAATCTTCGCCAGAGCGGTTGAACCTGAAGGCTGCGATGTAATTGTTTCCATATCCGCCCTGTAATATCCAGCAGTTCCTATTTTCGTGATAGGATGACAATCCGTAAAGGTTGTCCCCCCATCCCTTGAAATATCTACCTTAAGGTATTGATGTTGATTACTTGTGAAAGCCGAATCAAGTTTTACAGAAACGCCTAAATGCGTGGGGACTGTCGGCATAGGATAGGCGATAGTATGTATAAAACCATTTGTTGCCACAGGTGTTTGTAATTCAATTCTCCTTACACCAAAATCTATCGCTGCGCCCCAATTATCGACAAATTTAAAAGCATAATATCTATACGCGGTAGTATTAGTGACAGTAATATATTTAGGATCGGGTATATTAGAAGCTATATGTTCGTCTAATGTTGATTGTGATGTGGCAAGAGCTACCCATGTTCCATCATTCACATAAACTAAATCAGCAAAATCACCCGCTGCGTTTGATCCCCAAAATGTAAAGTTTTTCATACCCATATTCGTAGTACCACCAGAAATATGACCATTCTCATAATATATTTTGCCGATTATTTTCGCCGAACCCAAGTCTATATGAAATCTCTGTAAACCTGCGGCAGTATCCCATTGGTTTCCTTCTAGCGGGCCTATAAGAGATTTAGTATTATCAGCGGTAAACCATTCTCGATAATTAGCTCCATAATTTGTGGTAGCCTTTATATAAGTAGTGTCAAATACAGGCGGATATTGTGAACTACTTATACTAAGACTATATTGATAACTTGACGACCCTGTGTAAGCGACTTGATGAGTCCCTGAAATCCCTGTCTGGTCTTGTAGACCATCCACAATCACATTCCCGTAATTCTGGTATGAAGTGACGCCGTGCCTTAACTGCTCTATTCCCTGTAATGCTTGCGGAGAGGCGAGGGTCTCGAAAGAATCCACTCCTCCACCGCTTGAAGCCTGAATCTGCGTTCCTCGGAAATTATAGAAGAATCCATCAGAAGCGGAAGTGGCTATTATAACAGGCTTGGAAATCTGCCCCACGGTAGAGGGTTCGGTAGTGGTCAGAGCGCCCGCGGTAGAGGGATCAAGGTAGTAAACCGACCCTGCGGTCTTCCCAGAAAGTGTCCCATGATACCCACCACTGATAAAGGTAAAATCATCCGCTCCCGCGATAGCACTTACCAATCCTATTACTTCGGCGTTAGCGGCACTATCGGCTTGAGCTTTAGCATATATCCCACCTGAGAACTTAATTACATTACCCACGCTGAACCCATGAGCGACCTGAGTAATAGCGTGAGTTGTCCCCCCGCCTCCGGGCCCACCCGCTGGCGTAGAATATGCGCCTGTACCATTCAAAAACTCAGTCACCACACCCGACCTGATAGGAGCGAACCCCGTAGCCGTAGTGGAGGCTACTGCGTGGGTATTTGTGGAAGCAAGGCTTAAAGTGCTCTGCATTAACGCCTCGTAACTGGGATGTGTGTGTGTCCCCAAAAGATTAGCTACCGTTCCAAGTGAAGTGGGAGTTACATACGCCCCAGCGTGCTGATTTGTAGTCGCAATTCCGAACACACTCACTATATTGGCTTCGTAATTGGAATGGACATGAGAAGAACTTGCGTAACTTCCTAGTGTCTGGTAGTTTGGATGGGTGTGCGTTCCGAGATTATTAGCGACTGTTCCAAGCGATGTTCCTGTGGCATAATTTGGATGGGTATTAGTCCCTATCTGGCTTAAAGCACTTTGGATATTTGCCTCGTAATTTGCGTGGATATTGGTGGTAGCTATCTGCGATAGTGCCTGAAACGCCGCCGCCGATGGATATGTCCCTGTATGCTGGTTAGTAGTCGCTATGGATGACAATGCCTGAAAAGAACCTACTGTCGGATAACTCACATTGTGTTGATGAGTCCCCAATAAACCCGCAACCGTGCCAAGACTTATGCCCGTGGCGTAATTAGGATGTGTGTGGATTGAGTAGTCCGCGAGTGGTGTATAATAAGGGTGAAGATGGCCACCTATTCCTCCGCCGGCTATCGCCCATGCCGCATTATTACGGCCATAAGTGTTTCCGTCAGACGGAGCGTCGGTTAGATATGTAGAGTGTTGGTGAGTGCCGAGTAAATTAGCCACTTGGCCAAGTTGGACTCCCGTAGCGTAATAAGAATGTTGATGGTCTGAGTATAACGGCCCGCAGGTAATAGAATTATAGGCTAAGTCAATACTTTCGCTGAAATACCACGGGTCGCCTGTCATATCTACACCCATACCCGTTCCGCTGCTTAACAGGTACGCTCCCACAAAATCATTGGCGGTTATCCTATCTACGGAGGTTATGTCCTTAAAGTTCAAGTCTATATCACCATACATGTCGAGTTGACCGTCTATCTCTGATGGGCCCGTCAAGAGATGTTGGGAATTGAGATTTATAGTCTTATCAGCACCGACAAAGGGCACAAAATCCCCGGGAATTACGGGCGCTCCACCCACGAATAGGTTAGTAGCATAAACATCTGTTCCCGTCACCGTCACCCCTGAAATCTCAGGTTGACCGATGAATGAAACTTGACTTCCAATGGTTGAACCGCCGATATTCCCAGCCCAACACTTCGTAGTTATGAGAAGTGTGCTTAATATAATTAGTGCTGAGAGAAGTTTTTTCAAATTATTGCCTACCCATAACTTTATTACTTAAATATCTATGTGCCATATAACTTAAGAGTCCTAAACCACTTAATCCACCAAGAGCCGCTTGTGTGGTTCTTCTCCCTGAATATTTTTTCATATTTTTAATTACTTGTGCTATTTCAGGGCTTTGTTTACCCATTCGTTGCCATGCTTCAAATTTACCTCTTTCCGCAAAAGGAGTAAAGGTTGACCTAAAAGGTTTTTCTACTACGTTTCCTGCCGTATCTTCTATGGTTCGTATTATACGAGTATAGTCTGTCATAAAATTATGATAATTGTTTAATGCTTCATCTATGGGATTACCAACATTTTTTGCCGCAGATTTCATTGCTTCATTTAGTTTTCCATAAGTTTGCTTAATAACCTGTTGAGATTTTTTAGAGGCTTCTTCCCATGTT
The DNA here is from genome assembly GCA_043807745.1 of Planctomycetota bacterium. Lineage (GTDB taxonomy): Bacteria > Planctomycetota > MHYJ01 > JACQXL01 > JACQXL01 > JAZDFP01. The sequence goes on along the minus strand of JAZDFP010000123.1, from coordinate 6,780 downwards.
TTAGTAGTCATAAAATCGCCAAGAGCCTCTTTAACCCTGTCAAGATTTGATACCGTATTACGAATTACGCCACTTCTATTTCTCTCGATTCCATAAAGGGGGTCTTCAAGTGCTTTCATTACATTGCTTGGTAGATTATTTAACGGGACTTCATTTGTATTTACCAAAACATCCGCCACATTAGAAATAGCCTGTTTCTTCGCCTGACCAAGAGTCATCCTTACCTTACCGAGTGCTTCCGCACCCATTTCGGCATTTCTTAATGTGTATGCTTTACCCATTATTTTAGGTAACATATTTGCTTGTTTCAATAATCCACCACCAGCCATAATATTACCTATAATTGCCGCAGGAGAAGTTTCGGCACTTACAGTTTCAGCACCTAACCTATTACGGATTTGTGGAGGAATAACTTGTGAAAAAGGAGGTGGAAGTGGAAATCCACCCACATTAACTATGGGCGTGCTTCTTGCCATAAATTGTCCTATGATATTTTTATCTACCTGTTCGGGGGAAAACGTTGGTGTAAAGGCACTCTTCGCCATTGAGAAAAATCCCTCTAATGGAGATTTCTTTATAGGAACTATATCTTCCCACTCATTATCTATATCAACCCAATCATTTTCCATAATATTCCTTATCTTGGGACTAATCGAGTTTCGCCTGTTTTTCTATTTTTTTGCATCTTGAAACCCTCAGGAATACCGCCCTGTCCTGATTTTCTATCATTCCAAACATTTTTATAACCTTTTGAGGTAATGTCTTTTTTAAGTTGCTCTATAACTATCTCATTCTCTTGGTCGGATAGGTTAAAATCTGGAAGAGTTCCCATAAAGCGTTTTATATCTTCATCGGTTGGTCTTACCTCACCCGCCGCTTTTGCTACCGTAGTGGCAAAGGCTTTTTTCTTGCGATTATATATATTCAAGGCAGGAAGTTCCTTCTTACCCATCGCCGCTAAAATAGACGCTTGTCTACCGGCAATTCTACCACCTAATTCAGTAGCACCAAAACCCTTTATATTTGTCTTACCTTCTTCTTGTCCGGTTCTAAATAAATCAATTAAACTCTGTGCCTGACTACCCAATTCAGCCGATTCTACTGCCTGTTTTTCCTTTGAAGCTGTTATCTTAGGATTTTTAATAAACTTTTCTCCGCCCGTTGCGTAATTCGGATTGAGTATAAAATCTTGTTCCATAGCATCTTGAATCACTTGTGGAACTTGCCCTTGTGTGGATACGGCAGGAACTGCTGAAGGAACTTGGCTACCCATTCTTTCGGTTGCTAATTTATCTTCGAGTTTTTCCTTTGGGCTTTTTTGTTTATAAGTTATTCCACCAGGTCCCACCGATATGTCAAAATCTCCCATAGGTCCATTACCACCCTGAATAAATCTATCTAATAGTCTATCCTGTTGTGCTTGTTCCAACTGTGCCTTAAATAGAAGTGGCAGGAGTTGTGCTTGAATGGCGTTTTGAGCACCTATACCTTGCTGAACACCCTGCATTGCTGGGGCGAGAACCTGTGTCCAGTCTATTGGTGCTCTCTTGGATTTTAATTCATATATGCCTGCCATTAGGGTTGACCTCCCAGATACATTAAACTATTAGTTAAATCACCAGGATTATAAAAACTTTCATAGGGATTTTGATTACTTCCGCCCTGACCTGTAATTCCACCAATACCGTATAGAGCCATCAAATCTTTCATCGCTTTTGTGCTTTGATTAGCTCCGAACATTGAACCTGCGAGTCCAAGTCCACCCGTTAATAACGCTGGTAATAAAGTATCCTGTGTTTGAGCTTGAGTATATGCTTGTGGTTGACCTATAAGGCTTCCAAGCATCTGCATAGCTTGCATACGAGCGTTCATATTAGCCGTTGCTACATCGGAAGTTACTCCTTGAGCACCTTTGGCAAACTGCATTGCTTCAGGGGTATCGGCAAACCCACCACCATAGGGATTTCTCTTAGTTTCATATTGTTCACGGATTTCGGGTAAGAGTTGTTGATTATAATAATTCTGTCCCCATTGTTGCATCTCAGGGAAACCCTGATTAACTACATTTCCCAACTGAGCCATTAATTGTTTTCTCTCTACCGCATAGGGGTCTGAGTATTGTATCTGTTGGTTTTCATCATCTTGTCCAAATAATCCCGCTAAACCACCAAGTAATCCCCCTCCCACTGCTCCCAAACCAGGAACTATCATATTTCCAATCATTGCTCCCGTTCCCGCACCCGCCCCCGCTGTTCCCCAATTCCACGCCATAAATCTCCTTTATGTTAAAGTAGCAAAGCGAATCACTCCGCCGAGTTTAGTGTAAATCCTTCTATTAACTCCATCATCATACCAGACTATCTGGCCTTCTCTTGTATTGGCGACAGTCGGAACCGTATTTACATATATAGCATCTTCCTGTCCCGTGGGATTCTGCATAGCCATAGCTTCCCTTGCGATTTTTTCTATCGCAATTTTCATAGTCTTTAAATCAGTAACTACTATCGGTTGAATTTGTATCAATTTCCACCCTCCGGAATAACAAATATTTCGGCATTTTTAACTTTTAATTCATCATTAAGATTATCGTCTATAAACTTGAACTTGAAATTTCTTCCATAAGTTCCCGTAGGAAGGTAAAATTTCAGGTTTGTCGTCCTACCCGTAACATCTACGGTCTTTGAGAGTGTCCCAGATTGCCTGCCATCATCGGTTTCATAATATAATTGGACAGTGTGCCCCGTAGTAGGGTTTTGGCTCTCTACCTGAAATGTCAGATATTGCCATAGCTTATTTTTTGAAGCGTCGCCCCCATCGAACGGCTTGCTTGACCAGAAAGAATTTAACGAGGTCTCTGACGCTCCAGCCGAAGATGAATAAGAAAGTTTAATCACATACCCAGCCGCGAGTAATAGTCTTGGCGTAATATTGTAACTATTAGAACCAAGTATCGCTTTATATTGTATCCAATCATTCGGAGTTGATGTTATGGTTTCATCATTATCCAAAAAGTCATAAGCAGACACATCTCCGAGATATAATTCACCCTGAACATCTCCAAGATATGTTATCCGCATATATTTAATATCATCTAAATCTGTTGATGTATAAGTTAGCGGCCAGTAATGAAATTCCCAAGTATTAGCATTGACCGTATTTGCTGTGGTATAACCAACGGTCACGCCCGTTACCTCACCTATATCGAGTTTTACTGAGTTCCCAGTACACGGAGATTTTAACCAATAACCCATAAACTTATCATTAGATAGATTTGCCGCAGGAACAATACAGTCCGAAAAATGATTCATTGACACCGTTCCACGGGAAACATCAAATTGAACACAGTTAGGACTTACAGAATCATTGGTTTCGTAATATAGAACATCTCTTCCCTGGGGATTCAGGGGTGCTTTTGCCGAAAAAACCAAAGGTGACTGATTTGTCCAAACAGTAGGATTAGTTACGGTATTACAGGTAACCACATTTGAAGATACCCATGTCTGCCAGCCATTATAAAAAACCGTATCTGATGTAGTTCCTGTCCGTGTGGTGAATTGAATGTCAGTATTTGATGGTAAATATTCTTGCCAAGATATAGTACCTAGAGATAATTGACCATTAGCGTTAATCTGAAGATTAGCACTTGTAAGCGTACCTCCAAATGCAGGAGATTTAGTATATTCTGATACTGTTGGTGAAAAATTGCTTGTCCATCGTGCTATACCCTTACTGATACGAACCTCATCTATGTAACCATTAAGTAATAAGTCTAAATTTCCTATATCACCCGAACCTATTTCTAATTGATGATTCATCGGATTGGAAAAATCACTATTAGTAAATGTTCCTATTGAAACACCGTTAATAAATGCCCTGATAATGGTTCCACTACGAGCAACCGCAACATGATACCAAGTGTTTACTGAGGGAACCCACGGAATAGATGAAGTCGTAGCATCGGTATTTTTCAACAATAAACCACTACCCGCACCACCAATATATAATCTCCAGCCATTACCCGCACCATCATAAATAGATAATAATGCTTGAGTTAAAGCTATTGAATTAAGACTTACCCTACATTCTAAACTAAAATCCCCTGTAGCGGCTCCGAAATCGCAAATATTAGCACTTGATGGCACGGTTACGCAGTCACTATTTCCGTCAAGAAGCAGAGATGCGCTGCCAAAGACTTTTTCTGTAGTACTGAGTTGGGCAGTCCCCACATAAGTAAGAACTTGCCCCGTTTCTGCGGGAGTATAGGTTCCACCATTAGTTCCATTAAAATGAGCTAATAATGTAGTATAATTATCATATCCTCCGGTTGGAAGTGCCACAACTGGGTTGTTAGCAATAACCGTATTAAAAGTGACACCTGTTAATAACTGAGTTTGGGTAGAGTGGACGATATTCTCAATAGAGGTTGAAGTTTGGAATTTCCATAAATCACCAACAGGATTTGAGCAAGTTGCGTATATCTCCCCTTTATCAGCCCCACCCTCTGCCTTAAAAAAAGCACTAAAATTCACATTATTTAATGGATACCACTGTTTTAGAACGGTATCATAAACCAAAAGACTGTCATTAAAACTTCCATTCATCGATGTATAGGATAACCATAATCTGCCACGCTTATCAAAGAGAGATGCGGAATTACTTATATAAGTTGCGGAAATAGAATCTACGGTAGGTTGGATGGTTTCGGATATATTTACCGATTCATCTCCGTCAAATACAAATACTCCTGATTTATTCAGAAAATAAATTAACTTATTACCGAGAACCACCGATTTAAAAGCATGGGTTCCTACTGTAGAACGGGTCTTTTGGATAGCAAATTCCTGTGGCGTGTCACCTAAAAGAGCATATATCCCTGTTCGAGTGAATATAAATAGGGTATCTGATAATACCTCTAACGCCATTATCTTCTCATAAGCACCCAAATCCATTGAACCACCAGAGGTAATCCAGTTATCTCCATCTGAAAGACTTGAATAGTAAATACGATAAGGGTATGTTTTAGAACCTGCTGCCCAAAGTCTTGATTTGTGTTTCCTTAGAATGTTACAATTAGTCCCCGGAGTTCCACCCTGTTCGTAAAAAGTCGCTGCAGAACCATTCCATAACTTTAAAGGAATGTTGTTATTAGCACCAAACACAACTTCGTTAGCACCATCAGTAAAAGACTCAAACGCCCATTGACTATCAGATACTACGGTATTTGCACTTACAGAGATACTTGTTAATGTCCCACCAGTAGCCTTATAAAGATTAGTCCCTCCCGATAAAATCATATATCCCGCATCAGCAGAGGTATAAAATTTATACAAATTAGTAAAGGCTATATTCCCAATAGAAGTGGTATTATACCGCTGAAATAATGGTCTACGAGTAAGTGTCCCAGCTTCATCTAAGACGAAATTGGACATATCGGGACTTTCGGAGTCCTGTAATTCAAAAGGATTAGTCCTTGTAACTAATCCCCCAAATTTTTTTATGGATAACTTATCTACCGCAAAAGAAGCAGTAGCGACACCTAATGCGAGTATTAAAATTAAAAGTTTTTTCAAGAAGTGTATCCTTGATATTGTGTGCGGTAAAGACGATTGCTAGTGACTATTGAGCTTAATAACCTTTTCGGCAGAACACTCCTGACGTAATCAGGCTGACTTACGGCGGACTTAACCTGTTCAATTACATCCCTGAATTCAGCCTTTCTAAAGGCTATCTTTTCGGGCTGGTCTCTATAAATATAATCCCTAAATAAATAATAAAGCCCTCCTTCTATGTATAGTTGAGGATACATATAAGAGAGGGCGTTTTCAGCATTGGAGGAAGATAAATAAGCCAAAGACTTCATATATATAAATGGGATATACTTATTTAATATCCACGTTTTTGTCAATGCTCCCACTTCCGCCACATAAGCGGTTGATATGTAAAATGTATCAGCGTCCTTGACTATGACCGATACCACGCCATTATAATTAGTCGTTCCTGAAATAGTTATTGAGTTGCCCGTGGTAAGACCGTGAGAAACATCGGTTATATCCGTTCCTACACAAGTCCATGTCCCACCCCCAGCCTCAGCGACATAGGTGGCTATGATATAAAAATTATTAATATCTACTTTATAAACTGTAAAAGTCCCGTTATAATTCGCCGTTCCCGCTATTACCACCCTCATACCTGTTTCCAATCCATGAGCGGTGTCGGCGATTAAGACAGCCCCCGATTTAGTCGAATTGTAATTAGTGAAACTCGCAGGAACACCAGTATTATTGGCGAAAGTGGCGATTATGCCGTTAGTTATGGTTTCGGGATAAGGGAAGAATTTTATTCTTTTCCTATATGTGGAACTGACCGCAAGACTATCTATAATGTCATAGTAAATCGGTGTGCCATGTCCCCCTGTAACATCCCCTAGATGTATCTTATACTCTATCCCTGAAATTCTCTTTAACTCTTGATTATAACTTGCCGTGTCCCAAATTTGTATCATCTGGTCGAAATCATCTGGTAGGGAATAAGTTTGGGTGTCTGCAACCAAAAGCAGAGCCGTTTCATCTAATTCAAGTAATTCGGGAAATGTTATTTTATTTATAATCTCATCCTGGACGGTCTCTAATGAATATGTGATAGCGTTATCAAGCGTTGTATCTCCCGAACGATTGGCACGTTCAAGTATGCGAGTGATTATATTGTTTAATACCATCTATGTCTCCTTATCATTTAAATATTCCTTAATCCTATTTGCTCGACCACAAAAATTATCTGTTT